>NZ_DATJPM010000038.1 GCF_035506375.1 Methanocella sp. | reverse complement strand
ACTCCAAGGGCTTTGTCCGCCGCATCCTTACCCGTTCCAAGAAGAACGTGCTCGGCGTGAAGTCCAAGAGTAAGAAATAATCATAACTTTCTTTTCGTCGCGTTCGGCTCTCTCGGGAGCCTTACTCGTTTTATTAATGTCGTCTGATTAGCTTTGCCTTTTTCTTTGTTTAATATATCATTTTAAGTCACGAAGTTGGCTAAGGCACTATTTTCACCACAATGACACGATGGCACTATGTTTCACAAAGATTTCTTAAAATGTAAGTTACAAAGGCACAATGGCCCGCTTTTTGGGTTTGGCTTTTGCCAATTCGAGCAAAAGGCACAAGGGATACAATGGCACGCAGGCAAAAAGTGCTATCCAGTTCATTCACTTAGCATGGGTGCAATCGCCTGAAAAAAGCCCCCCGGCCGTATTTTAGCAAGAAAGCGGGCAGTGCCATATATTTATATATAAATAATTAAATTCCCGCTCGCGTACCTCTCAAATAACAGGCAGTTTCTTTCGAACGCGGTACTCGGTGCCGGCCTCATGATAGACTCATGGATAGTCACGGCCATACTGTACATCTAGAAATAATTGGTATTATGTGGCGTAACCATAATGCCGCTTGAAGGGTAAAAATTTTTTCTTTCTTAGCCTTTGTAGGCATTGATTTTATCGGCGCATATTAATCCCTTAACATAAAAAGTGATTAAAATAAAAAGGTTTAAGAATGATGCAGTATATTTTATGAAAGCAACTCTTTAAAATCACAACGATATTCTGTGTTCAGGGGAGTCTTATGTCCAGGGCAGAAATATTATCGCAACTGAAGCAAACCGAAGAGGAGGCTAAGGTCCGCAAGGCGAAGGCCGAGGAAGAGGCCAGGCAGATCGCCGCCGCGGCCCGAAAAGAGGCCTCCGGGATCGCCGAGGCTGCCAGGAGCAAGGCCGCAGCCGACGCCGATGCAAAGATAAAGAAAGCATTGGCCGAGATACAGGCCGAGGCGAACGTCCAGAAATCAGAAGGCGAAAAGCAGGCAGCCGCGCTCAAGACCTCCGCGAAGGCGAAGGTAGGCGCCGCGACAGACTATCTCATGAAAGAGTTCGAGGGGTACATCAATGCTAGAGCCTCAACGCATGGATAGGGTCCTCATCGTCGGTACAAAAGACGTAATGGAAACGACCATTAATACCCTACACGATCTGGACGTCTTCCACGTTGAAGATTATACGGCCGAGGGCGAGTACTTCAAGATCGGCAAGCCCCTGAAGGCCGCCACATCGCTCTCCGAAAAGCTCCTGAAGCTGCGCTCCATACGCAGCTATCTCGGCACGAAGGGCAATATCCAGTTTAAGGAAAAGCGCGGGAAAGTGGTCTCCGATATCGATAAGGACCTGGGCCCCCTGGAAAGCGCGCTCACCTCGAAGCTGAACGAGAAAAGCGCCCTCGAGTCCGGGATAAAGGACATAGTCCACAGGGAAGACCTGCTAATGCCCTACGAGGCGCTCGGGCTGCCCCTGGAGCTGCTATACGGCTACGAGAACATCGCCGTGTTCATTGGCACGGCCCCTAAGGATATCGAGCCCGTGGTCAAGGCTGTAACGCCCGACTACGAGCTGTTCTCCGCCCCGTATGAAAAGGGCCTTGTCATTGCCCTGTTCGTGCCCCGGAACGTCGCCCCAAAAGTATCCGAATCATTGTTCAAGAACGATTTTATCGAGATCGAGCCGCTGCATGAGACGGGGCAGCCGTCCGATATCAAGAAGGCGCTCGAGGGCAAAAAGGCCGAGCTTTCGGCGAATCTCAAGGCGGTCAACAAGGACATCGAGGAGATGAACAAGCAATATACGAAGTTCATCCTTTCTTCGGAAGAGCTTCTCACCATCGACACGCAGAAGGCCGAAGCGCCCCTGAAGTTCGCCACATCGGACAACGCGTTCGTCATCGACGGCTGGGTGCCGGTCAACGAGTTCGAGGCGTTCAAGGAAAAGATGCTGAAGGCGACGGGCGACGGGGTCTACGTGACCAAAGTCGAGCCGGAGCCCAAAGCGTCCAGGACAGATATAGGAGTCTACGAGGAACACCATGAGATAGACGCGCCCGTAAAATACGCCAATCCCGGCTGGATGCACCCGGCGGAACAGTTCATCGACCTTTACGCCCGGCCGATGTACAACGAGATCGACCCGACCGCGCTATACTTCATCGGATTCCCGCTCTTTTACGGGTTCATCCTGGGAGACATCGGCTACGGGCTGATAATATTATTAATCGCATTGATCGTAAAAAAGGTGATGAAGTACTCGGATGGCTGGCAGACGCTGGCGATCGAGGGCATATACTGCTCCATATCTTCCATAATTTTCGGCTTCATATTCGGCGAGTGCCTGGGCTTTAACATGGCCGAGCCCGTGGCAGAAGGAGGGGGCTTCCTGGGAGTCAGCCTGGCAGGGCTCTACCCGCACGGAGCCCATCTCGGCCCGATAGGCCCGTTCTCCCTGCCGCTGGAGAGGCTCGTTGCAGGAGGATTCCACGAAGGCTCGTACGTGTTCGGCATCAAGGACCTGCTGGTCTTCTGCTGCCTGGTGGGCGTCGCCCAGCTACTTCTCGGGTACGCGCTCGGGTTCAGGAACGAGCTGAAGCAGCATGGCCTCAAGACCGCCATCCTTCACAAGTGCAGCTGGGCGTTCATGCTGATGGGCGGCGTATGCATGGTCTGGTACGTGTTCCCGCTCATGATCACGGGGACGCTGCCGAGCTTCAACGCGATGAACCCGCTATTCGTGGCGGGGGGAATCGTTTTCCTGATCGGGTTCGTATTACTTCTCATGGGCGAGGGTGTCATGGGCATTCTCGAGATCCCCAACTTAATGAGCAATACGCTGTCCTATACTCGTCTTCTGGCGGTGGGCATGTCCTCGGTGGGCATCGCGTTCGCCATCAACACGATGGTGAGAATGCTGGGGGAAGGCGGTATCGCCGGCTTGATAGCGGCAGTGATCGTGTTCGTCCTGGGACACTCGATTAACGTGGCGCTGGGCATATTAGCCCCAGGCCTGCACTCGCTCAGGCTGCACTATGTGGAGTTCTTCATGAAATTCTACAAGGGCGGGGGCAGAATTTACGATCCATTTGGATACATAAGAAAATATACGGAGGATTAAACTATGCCAGTTGATGGATTAGTCGCAATAGGCGCAGGTTTAGCTGTAGGATTAGCAGGTATCGGCTCCGGTATGGCGGAGAAGGACATCGGCGCGGCCGCCGTCGGCGCGATCGCCGAGGACCGCTCGCTGTTCGGCCAGGCCCTGATATTTACTGTGATCCCGGAAACAATCGTCATTTTCGGACTTGTCATTGCTATCCTGCTGATGTTCATATAAGCGGCTCTGAAAGGTGAACCTACCATGGGACTGGACAGAGTCGTAAAGGACATCTCTGATAAAGCCGAGGCCGAGAGCAAGGACATCATCGGGAAGGCACAGGTGGAGGCGTCCACGATTAGAAAGGAGGCCGAAGCCGAGGCCAAAAAAGCGTACGACACCGAGATGGCGCGTGCCGACGAGGCCATATCGAAGATGAGGCAAAGGGAACTCTCGAGCGCCAAGCTGGACATGAAAAAGTCCAAGCTCAACGCCGAAAAGGACGTGCTCGGCGAGGTGCGTTCCGACCTGGTCAAGCGGCTTTCCGCCATGCCGAAAGAAAAGAAAGTTAATATATTAAATAAGCTCATAAATTTGGCCCGGAAAGACGTGCCGGCCGGTAAAATATACTCCAATGCCGGAGACGCCGAGCTGGTGAAGAATTCCGGCTACGAGTACGGCGGCAACATCAAGTGCATCGGCGGCATCGTCGTTACGAGCATGGATGGGAGCGTCAACCTCGACTACACGTTCGACTCCATCGTGGACGACGTCTGGAACGCGCAGATGAAGCCCGTGTCGGACATTCTATTCGGCTCAAGGTGATCCAATGTTATTTAGGCGAAGCGCGGGTGCGGGTAACTATCCCTATGCGACGGCCAGGGTCAAGGCCCGCAAGGCCTTCCTGTTCCCCCGGGATACGTACCTGAAGATGCTGCAGATGGACCTGCCCGAGATCAGCCGCTTCATCGGCGAAAGCAAGTATAAGGACGAGATCGACGAGCTGGCGACGAAGTACGCCGGCATTGATCTGATGGAGTACGCGCTGAACTTGAACCTGGCGCGGGACTTCCGCGATATCATGAGCTTCTGCGAGGGCGACCTCAAGCTCCTCATCGGCTCGTACCTCAACCGGTGGGATACCTGGAACATCAAGACCATCCTCCGGGGCAAAAGCTTCGGCGCCTCCGAGGACGAGATCCGCGAGACGCTCGTGCCCGCGGGGAGCCTCAGCATGCAGAAGCTGAACGACCTCATCCGGAAGAACACTATCGCCGACGTGGTCGACGGGCTGGCCGGCACCATATTCCACGACTCGCTCACGGCGGCGCTTGAAGAGTACAATAAGACCCACTTGCTGTCGGCGTTCGAGAACGCCCTCGATAGGACATACTACGCGAACCTCATGTCGATCAAGATACTCAACTCGAAGGCGGACGAGCTTTTCATCAACTTCATCAAGCACGAGATCGACAGCGTTAACCTCCGGACCCTCTTCCGGCTCAAGCGGGAGAACGTCGAGCAGGACAGGATCACGGCCTACATGATCCCGGGGGGCTCGAAGTTCGGCATGGACGACCTGAGGAAGCTGGCGCAGGCGCCGAGCTACAACGAGTTCCTGAGCATGCTCAAGGAATATAAGCTGCCGGAGGAGCTGCAGCCGGCCATTCAGAAGTCGCAGGAAACTGGCTCCCTCAACTCGGTCGAGATCGCGCTCCGTAAGGCCCTCATCGCCGACGGCGAGAAGATATCGCACCTCTACCCGCTCTCGGTGACGCCTATATTAGGCTACATCGTGCGGAAGAACACCGAGGTCAACAATCTTCGCATCATCGCCCGCGGCAAGGAGTCCCACCTCAGCGACGAGGTCATCAAGAGCCAGCTGGTGATATGATGGAGATAGCGGTCATTGGTAAGAGCGATTTCACGACGGGGTTCAGGCTTGCCGGAGTGAGGAAGACCTACGACGTGGCGAGCGATAAGGACCTGGAGGAGAAGGTCAGGGCGTGCATGTCCGATAATAGCGTGGGCATCGTGGTGCTGCACGCCGACGACGCGAAGAGACTTCCCGCGGCGCTCCAGAAGATAGTCGACGAGTCCGTGGAGCCGACGTTCATCGCCATCGGCGGCCGGGAAGAGAGCGGCCTCCGGGATAAGATCAAGAGGGCCATAGGCGTCGACCTGTGGAAATAGTCATCATAGTAATTGAAAAGGGTGTTTATCTTGCAAACAGGAGAAATATTCAGAGTTGCCGGCCCGGTCGTCACCGCCGTCGGGCTCCAGGCCCGAATGTACGACGTGGCCAAGGTCGGCAAGGAGGGTCTCATGGGCGAGGTCATCGAGATCGCCGATGATAAGACCATCATTCAGGTTTACGAGGACACGTCCGGCCTCAGGCCCGGCGAGCCCGTGGAGAACACGGGCATGCCTCTGTCCGTTGAGCTCGGCCCGGGATTATTAACGTCCATCTACGACGGCATCCAGAGGCCGCTGCCCATTTTAAAAGACAAGATGGGCAACTTCATCGAGCGTGGCGTCACGGCGAGCGGGCTGCCCCACGATAAGAAGTGGCAGTTCACGCCCACGGTGAAAGCCGGCGACAAGGTCGCCGGAGGCAGCATCATCGGCACGGTACCCGAGACGAAGAGCATCGTCCACAAGGTCATGGTGTCCCCGCTGGTCGGCGAGACCACTATCAAGGACATCAAGGCCGGCGAGTTCACCGTCGACGAGATCATCGGCCATTTAGCCGACGGCACGGAAATAAAGCTACTGCAAAAGTGGCCCGTCCGTAAGCCCAGGCCTTTCACTGAAAAGCTCAGGCCCGACATTCCGCTGGTCACCGGCCAGAGGATCCTGGACTGCCTGTTCCCGATCGCCAAGGGCGGGACGGCGGCCATCCCCGGCCCGTTCGGCAGCGGCAAGACCGTCACCCAGCAGCAGCTCGCCAAGTGGTCGGACGCGGAGATCGTGGTCTACATCGGCTGCGGAGAGCGCGGCAACGAGATGACCGAAGTGCTTTCCGAGTTTCCCCACTTAACCGACCCGAAGAGCGGCAATCCGCTCATGGACAGGACCGTCCTCATCGCGAACACCTCCAACATGCCCGTCGCGGCAAGAGAGGCTTCCGTTTATACCGGCATCACCATCGCGGAATACTACCGTGACATGGGCTACGGCGTCTCGCTGATGGCCGACTCCACCAGCAGGTGGGCCGAGGCCATGCGTGAAATATCCAGCCGTCTCGAGGAGATGCCCGGCGAAGAAGGCTATCCGGCATACCTGGCGGCACGATTATCCCAGTTCTACGAGAGATCGGGCCGTGTCATCACCAAGATGGGCAAGGAAGGCAGCGTCTCGGTCATCGGCGCCGTCAGCCCGCCCGGCGGAGACTTCTCCGAGCCGGTCACGCAGAACACGCTCCGTATCGTCAAGGTCTTCTGGGCGCTGGACGCCAAATTAGCCCAGCGCAGACACTTCCCGGCCATCAACTGGCTGAACAGCTACTCGCTGTACCAGGACAGCCTGAAGGAGTGGTATACGAAGAACATAGGCGCCGACTGGAACGCATTAAAAGCCGAGGCCATGGAGCTCCTGCAGAGAGAGTCTGAGCTCCAGGAGATCGTGCAGCTCGTCGGCTCCGACGCGCTTCCCGAAGACCAGCAGCTTACGCTCGAGATCGCCCGCATGATAAGAGAGTACTTCCTGCAGCAGAACGCCTACCACGAGGTCGACACGTTCTGCAGCCTCAAGAAGCAGTATATGATGATGGGCGAGATATTAGCGTTCGGCAGGCTGGCGAGGAAGGCGCTTGCGGCCGGAGTGCCCATCCCTAAGATCCTGTCGTTAAAATCCAAGAACGACCTGGCCAAGGTCAAGTTCGAGCCGGACTTCGAGAAGTACCTTAACAACATCGATAACGAGATGAAAGCCGAGTTCAAGGCCCTGGAGGCGGCATAAATGAAGGAATATAAGACAATCAGCGAGATCGCCGGGCCTCTGGTGTTCGTCAAGAAGACCGAGCCCGTCAGCTACAACGAGCTCGTGTCCATACAGCTCGGGGACGGCACCATCAAGAGGGGCCAGGTGCTGGACACCTCGAAGGACATCGTCGTCGTACAGGTCTTCGAGGGCACGGAAGGCATCAGCCGCGAGTGCGGCGTCAAGTTCCTCGGCGAGGCGATCAAGATGCCCGTGAGCAAGGACATGCTCGGGCGCATCCTCTCGGGCTCGGGCGACCCGCTTGACGGCGGCCCCGCCATAATACCCGAGAAGCGGCTGGACATCGTGGGCGCGGCCATCAACCCGTACTCGCGGAGGCAGCCCAAGGACTTCATCCAGACCGGCATTTCGACCATCGACGGCATGAACACGCTGGTCAGGGGCCAGAAGCTGCCCATCTTCTCGGGCTCGGGCCTGCCCCACAACGAGATCGCCCTGCAGATCGCCCGTCAGGCGAAAGTTGTCGGCTCTACCGAGCCTTTCGCCGTCGTGTTCTGCGCGATGGGCATTACCGCCGAAGAGGCACAGACCTTTATGCAGGACTTCGAGAGGACCGGCGCCCTGGAGAGGGCGGTCGTCTTCATGAACCTTGCGGACGACCCGGCCATCGAGCGTATCATCACCCCGAGGCTGGCGCTTACCACCGCGGAGTACCTGGCATTCGAGAACGACATGCACGTGCTGGTCATCTACACCGATATGACCAACTACTGCGAGGCGCTGAGGCAGATCGGCGCCGCCCGTGAAGAGGTGCCCGGCAGGCGTGGCTACCCCGGCTACATGTACACCGACCTGGCACAGCTCTACGAGCGTGCCGGCATGATCGATGGCAAGAAGGGCTCCATCACGCAGGTGCCCATCCTGACGATGCCCGGCGACGATATCACCCATCCGATCCCCGACCTGACCGGGTACATCACGGAGGGCCAGATCGTGGTCCAGAGAGACCTGCACCGCAAGGGCATTTACCCGCCCATCAACGTGTCCCCGTCGCTATCCCGTTTAATGAACCTGGGCATAGGCTCCGGCAAGACCAGGGAAGACCACAAGGCGGTGTCGGACCAGTGCTACTCGGCCTATGCAGAAGGCAAGGACCTGAGGGGCCTGGTGGCCATCGTCGGCAAGGACGCCCTTTCCGAGAGAGACCGGAAGTTCCTGGATTTCGCCGACATCTTCGAGGACAGGCTGGTCCGGCAGGGCCGCGAGGAGGACCGGAGCATCGAGCAGACCCTCGACCTCATGTGGGATCTGCTCTCGACGCTGCCCATAACCGAGCTCAACAAGATCGATAACAAGTACATCGACAAGTACCACCCGGCGAAGAAGAAGGCCGCGGCATAAGGTGAACTGAATGGCTATTAAGGACAACATCAAGCCCACTCGCTCCGAGCTGCTTGAGTTGAAGAAGAAGATCGTCCTGTCGCAGAGCGGCCACAAGCTGCTCAAGATGAAGCGGGACGGGCTCATCCTGGAGTTCTTCGAGATCATGGAGAAGGCCCGGAACGCCCGCAGCGAGCTCATGAAGAGCTACGACGACGCGGCGACCAAGATAGCCATTGCCCGGGCTGTGGAGGGCGTCGTGGCGGTCAGGTCCGCCGCGTTCTCCCTGACGGAGAAGCCGGAGATCAGCCTCGAGAGTAAAAACGTGATGGGCGTCATCGTGCCCAAGATCGAGTCCTCGGGCGTGCAGAAGCCCATCCTGAACCGCGGGTACGGCATCATCAACACCAGCTCCAGGATAGACGAGGCGGCCCAGGCCTACGAGCGGCTCGTGGAGCAGATCATCATCTCCGCAGAGATCGAGTCGGCCATGAAGAAGCTGCTGGACGACATCGAGAAGACCAAGCGAAGGGTGAACGCTCTCGAGTTCAAGGTGATCCCGGAGCAGCTCGAAGCTGAGCAGTTCATAAAGCTCCGGCTCGAGGAGATGGAACGCGAAAACACGTTCCGCCTGAAGAAAGTCAAAGACTAGATATGCATATCCTGGAAAAATTCACGGCGCTCTGGAACACACCCGAGGGCCGTTCTCTTATTTTTAAAGCGCTCTGGTATATTTCGCTGGGCATGGTGGTGCTCGGGTACCTGATCATCGCCTATTTGCTATTAATGACCTGAATCGCCTTTATTTCGCTATCGCCAGGAATAAAATAGGCAGGTAGACGGAAAATGGTATCAGCCACAGGAGGGTTAGACACAGATGGAATATCGCCGATCCCATATTTTAGCATAGCGGGCAATCACATATTTATAAACGAATGCGTTATTAACATGTATAGCCATACGATTATGGGTGTTAGTGCATGACAGAATGGTGGGCTTTTAAGCCTATTTCAACGGCCTTCGAGAAGACTAAAAAACTCCTCCTGGAGCCGTTCAATGCCTGGACGTGGCTAAAGCTGATGGTCATAGTGTTCTTCGTGGGCATTGGGTCGGGCCGCATAGGCAACCAGTTCAGCAATACGATGAACTATAATACCGGATCATCGGACGCCTCGAACATAAGATATGCCATCAACTCGCTCCTCTCCAACCCCGCTGTCATCACGATGCTCATCATCGCGGCCGTCCTCATCGTCATCGTCGCGCTGATATTCGCTTACCTGCGCAACGTGTTCTCATTCGTCCTTATCCGGGACCTCGCCTCGGGCGACGTGCACGTCATCAAGCCTATGATGGAGAACCTGGGCAGGGGCCTGAGGCTCTTTGTCTTCACGCTGGTGGCGGGCATATTTACCCTGGCGGTCGTTCTTGCGTTCATCGTCGTTGTCGTCCTCGCGGTATTACTGGCGATAAAGATGGGAACGGCCTCGGCCGCGGGCATCATTGCCACGATACTGGCTATCTGCCTCATCTGCCTGCTCATACTTCTCATGATCATATTCTGCGTGACCATGGGAATATTCATCGGATTCACCTACGATTTCGTGGCCCCCATGGTATATTTCAAGGGCATGGGCATCGTCGAGTCGTGGAAATGGCTCTGGGCCTCCATTAAGAAGAACTGGCAGCAGTACGGCGTGTACGTGATCACGCGCTGGGTCCTTGAGCTGGGGGTCGGCATCGTTTCGCTGATCATCCTGGTGCCCGTGTCGCTCATCTTTATCGCGGTCCTCGTGCTCGGAGGCCTCGCCGCCGCCGCGGCGGTAAAGACCAGCATCGCTATCACCGTGCTCATCGGCCTGGTACTCCTGGTCGTGCTGGCCCTGTTCATCCTCGCCATACTGGCCATATCGATGCCCATCGCGGTGTACTTCCGGTACTACTCGCTCGACGTGCTCCGGCATATCGACCCGTCCGCCGTCGCGTTCTCGGAGAGGTTCACGCCTCCGCCGCCGACGCTGCCGGCCTGATCTTTTTACTTTTCTATTTTGAAAAAGCTTTATATAGCATACGATTTTACCTTTACTTTTACCACTGGTACGGCATGGGATATAACCATATGTAAATGGTTTATTTTCTGTTCCCGCCTGCCGGGAAAGGCACGTAGGAGGGCCATGGTCATGTAAGCCCTATGGAGGCTGAGACATGGAAATGGTATATCGTATATTGAACCTGAAGAAGTTACTCATAAATCGTCAAGCGAGAAACAAAGACATTAATTTTAACAATGGAAAGGCAGAGGCGACCACAGACCTGAGTATACGGGGGTATCGCGAGTGACCACAACCGGAGAGGTTCATAAGGGCGTAATGGTCTGGGCGGTCAAGAACTCCGTATTCCTGCTGATCATAGCGCTCGTCATCATCGAAGGCTCGGGTCGCCTGGACTGGCTCATGGGCTGGGCTTATATCGTGTTCATGTTCGTATTCGTCGCTGTGACGGGCGCCGTCCTTTACCGGCTTGACCCGGGACTGCTGGCCGAACGCTCGGGCCCCCAGGAAGGCTCCAAGCGATGGGACCTGGCGCTGGCAAGCCTCATTTCCGTCTGGCTTCCCCTGGCGATCTGCGTCATCGCGGCCCTGGATAAGAGGCTGGGGTGGAGCCAGGAAATCCCGCCCGGGGCCCAGGCTGCCGGCCTGGCGCTCGCGGCCGTGGGCGGATTGGTGATAATCTGGGCGATGACGGCGAACCGGTACTTTTCCGCCGTCGTCCGCATACAGGAGGACCGCGGGCACCGGGTGGCAACGACTGGGCCCTACCGGTGGGTCCGGCACCCCGGATATGCCAGCATGCTCCTGTATTATCCGGGAACGGCCCTGGCGCTGGGGTCCCTCTGGGCTTTCGTCCCGGTGGCGCTCATCATCGTATTGATGTTGCTGCGGACGTCCCTCGAGGATGAGACGCTGAAAAAGGAGCTCCCGGGGTACTTAGATTATACAAAAAAGGTCAAATACAGGCTTATACCGGGCGTATGGTAACGGATGCCCCTTATTATTTTTCATGCCGGTTAAGGTCTTTATGGCGGTAGATATCCATGCACCGGGTGGAGCAGAAGGACTTGCCGCCGTACTTCTCCACTTTACCCGTGATCTGCTTTTTACAGTTCGCACAGACTTTGGGTCCAAAAAGGCCGCCGAACATACCGCTCACCATTAAATATATAGTCATACCACAACATAAAACCCCCTGATGCTCACCAAGAGGGTCATTCCCTGCCTGGACGTGGTTTTGGGAGAACGCGGCGGATGCGTGGTCAAGGGCGTGGAGTTCGTCAACCTGCGGAACGCGGGGGACCCCGTCGAGCTTGCAAAAAGGTACAACGAGCAGGGCGCGGACGAGCTGGTTTTCTTAGATATAACCGCCTCGCACGAGGGCCGGAAGACCATGATCGACGTCATCGAGCGCACGGCCGACGAGGTCTTCATCCCCATGACCGTGGGCGGCGGCATCAAGAGTATCGAAGACATCCGGTCTATCCTGCGGGCTGGGGCGGACAAGATAACCGTGAACACGACGGCTGTCAAGGACCCCTCTTTCATCAAAAAGTCCTCGGACATCTTCGGCGCCCAGTGCATCGTGGCCGCCATCGACTGCCGGAGCAACACTAATATCGGGGACCCGAACGCCGTTAACGTCATAGAGAACAAGTCCGGGAGGCCGGCCTGGTACGAGGTCGTCATCTACGGCGGCCGGACGCCCACGGGCATCGACGCCATCGAGTGGGCCAGAAAGGTCGAGGAGCTGGGCAGCGGTGAGATCATGCTGACAAGCATGGACACTGACGGCACCAAGGACGGCTATGACCTGCCCATTACGAGGGCCATATCCCATGCGGTCAGAATCCCGGTCATCGCCTCGGGGGGAGCCGGGAACGTCGAGCACATGTACGAGGCTTTTTCATACGCGGACGCGGACGCCGCGCTGGCCGCGAGCATATTCCATTACGGGGAATACACGATCGGCCAGGCTAAAGAGTATTTACGCTCAAAGGGCGTGCCCGTGAGGCTCTAGCATGGACATACGTGAATTTCAGCGGCTGATGAAGGTGATATACGGCGCAAACGACTCGGAAAGGGGCCTCCAGAAAACCCAGCTCTGGTTCTACGAGGAATGCGGCGAGCTCGCCGAGGCCATGCGTAAAAACGATAAGAAGGCCATCGAGGAAGAGATGGCCGACGTGTTCGCCTGGATGGTCTCCCTGGCCAACATGCTGGACGTCGACGTGGAGAGAGCCTGCCTGGAAAAGTACCCCATGACATGCCCCAGGTGCGGCAGCTCTCCCTGCAAGTGCCAGGACAAGTGAAGCCGGCATTACCACCATGTTTTTTAAATAAGGAGGCCATTATCATGGTAAATGGACTCTATCCTATCGGCCTCCGTCAGGTATGGCAGCATGCGCACCCGGGAGCTGCTCTTCAGGCCAGTGGACCTGGCATTCTGGATCAAGTCGGCGCTGCATCTATCTGCAGGGGACCCGCGTCAGGCTGAGATTGCCCGCCTTAAGCCCTATTATAGAGGGACGAGGCTGCTGGCGGCCGCCGCCCTGGTCCTGATACTTCCGGCGCTCATAATACCATTCATGGAATTATTTTTCGGGCTCAGCGGGGCCATTATCGCATTAGTCGTCTACTGTATTCTCGTCCTCCTGCTGGGCTTCGCCGGCCTGTTCCTGGAGGCGAGCCTCGACGCCATATTCGGCATCGCCCACGAGGCCGGGTATGGCTTTACCCGGGCGGCGAGAGAGTTCATCGGCTTTGTCAGGGGCCACCCGGGCGAGGCGGTCGGGTATATGGGCGGAAAGCTGCTCGTCGACATGGGCGCGATGACCGCGGTATCGCTATTTTTCCTGCCGGCGCTGGCCGCCATGATACTGGTCCTGTCGTCCGTGCTGCATACGCTGGAGGCCGGCATGGCCGTCACGAGGATGACGGCGCTGGGAGGCCTCGGGCTCGTCGTTTTGTTATCCGTGGCCGCGGTCCTGGCCACGATGCTCATACTGGTGCCGCTTTCGGCGTTCTACGGCTACTATACGGAGGAAGCTGTACGGCGCATACGAAAAGCGTAAATGGCGAGGATAAAAAGCCGCTGAGGCTGCCGGACCTCGTCAGCCTGGGCGTGGGCGGCACGATAGGCTCGGGCATCTTCGTTGTGCCCGCGGTCTCCGCCGCCATGGCCGGGCCGAGCTCGCTGCTCGCATGGGCGCTCTGTGCCGTATCCTTCGGCTGCGTCCTCGCCTGCCTGATGTGGCTGTCCCGGCGCTATGCCGACACGGGCGCGTTCTACACGCTGTTCACGAAGGCTTTCAGCGAGAGGTTATCGGGCGCCATCATCGTCTGCTATATCCTGTCGGGCATCCTGGGCGTGGCCACCATCGCGGCCGCCATCGGCGACAGCGTGAGCGTCGGCATTCCGGCGCCGGTCCTCGAGGCGCTCGTCGTCATCGCCTTCGGCATGCTGAACCTGCTTGGAGTGGCGCTGTCCGCCTGGGTGGAGGACGCATTGACCATCCTGAAAATCCTTCCCCTGCTCATCATCACTCTCCTGCTATTGCCCTTCATCAGCGAGAGTAATTTCATCCCCTTCAGTCCCCATGGGAGCCTGGCCTTTTTAAGCAGCGCGGTGGTCGTTTACTGGTGCTTCACCGGCTTCGAGCTCTCCGCCATACCGTCGAAGCCCGTGAATGACCCCGACAGGGCCGTGCCGCTGTCGCTCCTCTACGTGTTCGCCATCGTCACGGCCATATATCTCTCGCTTAACTTTTCATTGATAGGCAGCGTGGGCAGCGAGGCCCTGGCGTCCACCGCCTCGCCGATATCGTACGCGGTCGAGCACTTCTACTCAGGCTGGGGCGTCGTCGTCCTCGCCATCGCCATGATCTCGATGCTCTCCGCCCTGAACGCCTACCTCCTCGGCACGTCCCTCGTGATGGAGAGCTTTTTCGGCCGTTACAACCCGGCATTCGCCCGGGAAAGCCGCTGGCATGTGCCGGTCCTCGCAGTGCTTATCTGTACGGCCGTTACAGCCATATTACTATTGATCATGAACCGCTTCGTGTTCCTGGCCAGCGCCTCGGTCATCAGTACCCTTATCCCTTATGTATTCCTGTGCGTCGCCGCGTTCAGGCTCATCGATAGTCGCTGGGTCAAGGCGACGGCCATCGTCGGCATCGTATCCACTGCGACCGTCCTCATCACGTCTTTTATTTAAAAACCCGCTGTGTTGGATTACTCTTGTATTTTAATCCTTATAAGAGACGGAGATCGCCTGTTGTTGTAGCACTTAAACGGCATATTCAACCACAGCAAAAAATTTAAAAGATACTCGGCGACGTTAAGTATTTATCCTTGAGCGGGACACTAGAATCAAGGCATATAGCCATGGAAGACATCTTTTCATTATTCGGCAAGAGCCTTAAGGAAATGGGGAAAAGCCCCGTCCTGCTCATCGCAGGCTTCGTCGTGGGCGCGCTCGCGCTGCCCCTCCTGGCCGGATATGGCGAGACCAGTGAAACGATCCGTTCCATAGCCGTCGATTTTTCACAGTTCTTTGTACCGTTGCTCATATTGCCGTTCATAGGCGGCGGAGCGCTCGGGTACGCGATCGAGGTCCGTGAAAAGGGCGCTTCCAGCCCCTCCACGTTTATCGCCTCCGCGACGAAGTATTACCCGAAGATGATCATGGGCGGCATCATCGCTTTTATCGTTTACTATATAATTACAGCCGGCAGCCTGATGTTCGTGCTGGCGGGACTCATGGCCGACCCATTTTTAGGCTCCATGCTGGGCTTTCTCGCGGTCGCGCTGGCCTTCCTGATACTTATGGCCATCGAATTCTACGATATCAGCATCGTCGCCGATAACGCCGGCGTCATCGCCGCTTTCCAGAACAGCATCGACTTCACCCGAAGGAACCTTGCCCGGGTCGTAGTGTTCTTCATCATCGTGCTCGTCTTCAAGGCGCTGATCCAGATGCCCCTGTCTTTCGGCATGGCCGGCGCCATGATGGCCAACGATACGTATTATAATGCCCTGATGGCCGCTTCCAACGCCTCTTTTAACAACAGCACGGCTGCGGCCACGAACAGCACGCTCAACCTGACCTCGCTCCTGAGCATGGAGTCTTTTACGCTCAGCCCCGTCGCGCTGGCCGTCGTGGGATTCTTCCAGGTGCTGCTCCAGGGATTCGTCTTCGCGCTGCTAACGCTCTTCAAGACCGAGGTCTACCTGACGACGAAGAACCGGAGGAAGATCACGGACTTCGACTACGACTTCTCCGACGAGAAGATGGCCTGAGATCGATAATTAGCGATCTAACTTTTATCTTGGGGGGTTTACAGTCATGTACTCCCTTTTTGCAGGTAGACCGGGATAAAACCGGGGAAAGCCATCATTATATTTTTGGATCGGGCACGGGATTAGTAGGCTTTTTCCTCAATTGTCTATAGCACAGGTATATGACGTATAGCAGGATACCGGCTGCCAGGCCTATGGTCGGGTCCACGAGAAGCGTAACGGCGCCCATTCCCAGAGTCACGGGCCAGACGTCTGTTTTTATGGCGCTGCGCAGGAGCTCCGCGCCGGCGAAAAAGAGCAGCGTGCCCATGATGCCGAGAGGGATAACGTTCAGCATGGCGGACGTGGCGATGAACGAGAGGGCGACGAAGATGGCGCCTATCATGATGTCCGCGCCGCCCGTCCTGGCGCCGAACCGGTAGTGGGCGGCCATGCCGCCGGCGCCGTGACACATGGGCAGGCCGCCCAGGAGGGGCGCGATCAGGTCCGTAACGCCGATGGTCACGCATAATTTCCTGTTGGATATCTTTTCCCTGAACAGGTCGGATGCCAGCAGGCTGGTCGCGAGCACGGCGTTCGTGAGCGTCAGCGGCACCTGGGCGATGCCGGCCTTGTAGATGCCGCTCAAAACCTCGCTGACGCCGGGCACGTAAAGCTCCAGGGGCAGGCTGATGCTGACGGGAGGGATGCCGTGAACGTAGAGGCCGTAGGCGATGCCCAGGGCGAAGATGATGAGAGCCCCCGGGAAGCTCAGGTTATCGTGATCGCGATTCCATAGCAGGGACAGGGAAAATATGCAGACGGCTGCGATGCCGATGAGCAGGTCCCCGTAGATGTACTGGCCCCCTTTTAAAAGCAGTAGCAATGCCAGGCCGAGCTGGACGCCGCGTATAATGCTCAGGGGAAATATTTTCGCGATGTAGTCGATGAGCCCCGTGGCGCCGATAAATAAAAACACCACGCCCACGAAGAGCCCGGCGCCTACGATCTCGCCCTGCGTTAGGCCCGCCGACACGATGAGCGCCCCGACGACCTTGAGGGGCTCGACGGCCACGGGGAGCCTGTAGATCAGCCCCGTGATCACGTAGTAGAGGCCGAACATCAGCAGTATAGGGCCGAGTTTCATGCCGGAAAGGCTCACGGCTATCAAAATAAAAGGGATGATCGTCCCCAGGTCGGCCATGGACCCGGTCAGCTCTGGCAGCGTGAACTTTGGCTCGGCCATCAAGGAACCATGTATGGCCTCATGCTTTATAAAAGGGTCACGATGACCTCGTCCCCGGCCTTCATGCTCTCGCGGGCCAGGAAATACCCGTCGGCCACGATGGCCCGAGTCGACGAGGACACAAGCGACACCCGGTACTGCGGCCCCGGGAACAGCTCCAGCGGCGACCCTTTATAGCCCATGGGCACGGCCGTTGAATGGCCCAGTTTGACGTAGACTACATGCTCGAAGTCGCCCGCGTTCACGCCCACGTCCTTTTCCAGGCGGACGGCCACGGACGGCTGCCTGACATCGCCCAGCACGAAGCGCTTTACGATGAGCTCCATCGAGGTAAAGGAGCCGGTCGGCTTGCCGGGAAGCGAAAATACGGGCCTGCCTTTGTAATACGAAACGAGCAGCGGCTTTCCGGGCCGCAGCCGGTAGCCCTTAAAAACGACTTCGCCGCCGTCCATTATCGTTGAGACCACATAGTCCTTCTTTCCGACCGAGATGCCGCCGATCGTGACGATGACGTCGAACCTGCCGGCGGCATCGTCCAGTATGGCCTTCGTTTCGCCGGCATCATCGGGCACGGCACCGGCGTTCCCGGCGTCGCAGCCCCAGCGCTGCAGCATGGCGCAGACCATGGGCGCATTACAGTTCCTGACCATGCCGTTCTTGATCTCGTCGCCCGTCGAGAGCACGCCCACCCGGATCCTGCGGAATACCGGCACATCTTCGACGCCAGCCGCGCTCATGACGCAGATCGCCGGGGGGCCGATGACCGCGCCCTTCTCCAGTATCACATCGCCGGCCTCGAAGTCGGAGCCCGCGTAGACCAGGTTCTTTTCCTGGCCCGGCGACGGGCCGGATACGATTAAGTCGCCTTCGGCCACGACATCCTCGATCTTAAGCACGGCGTCCGCGCCTGCTGGGACCGCCGCGCCGGTGGCGACGTAGACCGTCTCGCCTTTGCCCAGGAGGACTTTATTCCGGTCACCTGCGTATACGTCGCGTATGATCCGGAGGGGATAGCCGTCCGCGGGCCGGACGGCGTAGCCATCGACGGTGGACATGTTGAAGCGCGGTGAGCGTTCCCGGGCAGATACGCCGGAAGCCAGCCGCCGGTCCAGAGACCGCTGAACGGGAACGGGCTCGCATTCGAGAGAGCTATAAAACGCCTTTCGCATCCCATCCACGAGCTCCAGGGCCCGGCTCAACGGCACCATGGCCTCTATTTCTTTCTGGCTCGGCACACCTTCACCCGCTATAGCTAATGCCGCTGATGCGCTCCTTCCCGCTGTACACGAGCATCCTGGGCGGCCGGGCGAAGCAGACCAGCGTCATGTTCAGCTGCCTGGCCAGGTCTATTCCCGTCGAGAATGGGGCGGTATTACTAATCAGGATCGGAACGCCGGCCCTATATGCCTTTGCCACCATGCCTCCGGCCATGCGGCCCGTGCAGACGATAAAGCACCGGGAAAGGTCCCGCCCCTGAATGAGGGCCTTGCCTACAGCCTTATCCATCGAGTTGTGGCGGCCGATGTCCTCGGCATATGAAACGATGCCTCCTGCCGCATCAAAGATGATCGTACAGTGCATGCCGCCGGTCTTTTTCCAGTTGCTGGCAAGCTCGTTTATGAACCCCAAAGAATAAAAGATCGTATCCTTGCTCACAGAGAGCTTCGACGCTATCGGCTCCTCCAGCCCGCTCCAGGACGCCTTTACGCCCACACAGCCGGAGCTCCGGATCTCCACCCACAGGTCGGCATCCTCGCCGCCGAAGGAAGGCACGGAAACGTCCACGTTCGGCCACTGGACGTCGATACTTCGGATATCTTTAACGGATCTGATCAGGCCTTCACATACGAGATACCCGCGGGCGAACGCCTCCAGGTCGGCGGGCGTGATCGTCAGGCTGGCGACGCGTGTGCCGTTGATGAGCAGGTTGACGCTGTCCTCGACGCACACTTCCGCATCGATGCCGTGCGCCGTATCGCGGTCGATGCCGACCGCGTGATAGCTGGCCGTGATATCCCTTAAAACGGCATCGTGTTCTTTTTCTTTTTCCATCATGCCTTCCACCGGGTCAATTCGCCTTATACCACCGTTTCAAAGTTTTTATTATTCAAATAGTTAATGCTATTTAATTACAATTTAGACATCAATGTAACACAAAATAATAAACAAGCGCCCGCCAGATCACCAGCCGGCTGGCTGCATCAGGCGGTCCCGGTAAAACTCGATGCCGGAGATCGCTTCTTCGCCACAGTATATGCATGCGCGGGCCGGGCTCTCGAAGCGCATGATAACGATGTGCCCGGATCGGGCGGATTCTATCGCCCTGTCCGTGGGCAATGCCGGCGACAGTACCGCCGCGATACCGGCCCTGGCAGCCGCTTCGACCATGGTGGAGTCCACCGGCCCGGAGCAGACGGCCACCGTATCGCTCAGGCAATGTCCCGATAGCAGTACTTTACCGGCGGCCTTCCATAGCACACAGTGCCGGTCGACGCCCACGGCATAGCTCATCAGCCCGCCATATGCGGAAAAAATGACCGAGAAATGGCCATGCCCGGGATAAATGGCCGGGGCCATCTCCTGTAAGTGGAGAATATCATAGAAGAGGCTCCGGATGTCGAGCCTCTCTCTCGCCCTGGCATCCGTCGGCACCCCGCCGGATGGCGGCTTCAGCCTGACGTAGACTTTATCGCCATGGACTTCGACGGACAGGATGTCCCCGACATCCCGGGCCATGCCCTCGCCGATGGCGTAGCCATAGGCCAGGGATTCAAGGCTATCCGGCGTGGACGACAGCGAAGCGGAGAACTCTCCATTCACGTAAAGCCCGATCCGGCGGTCGCGCAGCACGTCCATCCGGACCGGCTGCGCCCGGCCGCCGACGACCTCCACGGCCTCGTATGAGGCGGTGGGCGATGACTCCATGCGGCCCCCTCAGCTGTGGCTGACCTGGGAAGTCGTCTTATCGAGGTACTTCTTCGCCTCGTACTCCTGCCCTTTACCGTTCTTCGTAAAGTTCGCCCGCATCAGCGCTTCCGGGCCCAGGACCGGGCCTTCACACTTTTCGATCTTTACTGGCAGGTTCTTATAGCGGGGGCTTCCCGTGCTTTCGGTCTCTGGCGTCACGACCGTGTTCGCCCATATGCCGCGGGGGATAAAGACCTCGCCCTTCTGCTGGGTGCCGGTCTTCTTCGCCTTGACGACGACGCTGTCCCCGTACTCGTTGGTGACCCGCACGTACCATGGCCTGCCGAGCGCCTCGAAGTCTTCCGGGTTGATGTTACAGTAGGCGGCTTCCCTGACGTATCCCTCGGTGAACTTGTTCCCGCCCTTGATAATGGCGCCCTGGTATACGGTCGAGCCGGTGTTAAGTATAATGTCCATCATGTCGCTCACTTCCTCGGCTTCTTTTCCTTGACGATCTTCAGAAGCTGCTTCAGCGTATCCTCGTTCGACTTGGTGAAGTCAAAGGGCGGCGTCGTGAAGCTCCTCGCGTATATGGGCACGTTGTCCATGCGATAGAAGGTACCCTCGCACTCCATGCCGTCCAGCACGCCGGGCAGGATGACGTCGCTCACGAAGGCCTGTGGGCCGGGGGCGATCTCCAGCGATATGACCGGCACGTCCATCATGTGCTCCACGGCCTTCTTCGGCAGGTGCCCGCCCAGGTCGGCGCACATGCACAGCACGGCGTCGACTTCTCCTCTCGTGAGGGCGTCCACGCACGAGTACTCTCCAGGCTGGTACCGGGCATATCCCCTCGAGTAATCCACGGCGAACGGGAAGCCGCACGTCCAGGAGAGAACGTGGTTAAAGCCCGCCACGTTACAGTGGCCCCGGTTGGCCAGGATGACGAACTTCGTGTAATCGTTGCAAAGCTGCGTCAGCCGCATCGCGATGGAGGCATTATAGTGCTTGCCCCTGGTGCTGGCGATACCCAGGCCGACCCAGATGACTCCGAACTTGCATTCCTTGATCATCTCCGCCATCTTTTTGATGGTCTCCTCGCTCACGCCGGTGACCTTTTCCGTGTCCGGGTTGAGCTCCTTGCCCCGCAGGGCGACCATGACTGCGTCCAGCAGCTCATAGTCCTTGCCGGGCTTGAGCTGGACATGCAGGTCCGCCTGCGCCGCGGTTGGCGAGCGCCGGGGGTCGACGACGACCATCTTGCGGCTCTGATACCCCTGCTCGGTGAAGAAGCCTCGCATATACATGGAGTGGCGGCTCATGTGCCGCGGGTGCGAGTCCGCAGGGTTGCAGCCCCAGTAGATCGCAAGGTCGGAACGGTTCCGGCATTCGCCGAGCGTGCAGGCCACCTGGCCCGCGTCCTGGATCGCCATGACCGTAGGGCCGTGGCAGATCGTGGCGTTGCCGTCCACGAGGCCGCCCAGGTATTCGGCGATCTCGATGCCGACCGCCATCGCCTCGTTCGAGGTTTCGCTGCCCATGAAGAAGAAGGGCCGCTTCGCCTTGACCAGGATATCGGCCGCGGCGTTCAGCGCCTCTTCCCAGGATACGCGCTCGCCGTTCACCGTCGGGTAGACCAGCCGGTGGGGGCTGCGTAGCTCCTGGAACTTCGCGTCGCCCATCAGGCACGCGTTCTTCGTCGTCACCGACGTGGGCGTCAGCTCGATCTCGCAGTCGTCGCATGACATGCCGCATACGGGGCAGGTCACGTCCGTGCACTTAATCACTTCGCCTTCTTTTTTGACCAGATCGGTCTTCACGATGTTCGATATCAAAGATTGCACCTCAATTAACGTCAGACAGTAATCATCCGCAGGAGCGGCCGATGCGGCGTATGCCTGCGGGATTTCCGGCTCTCTGAGTAGAGTTTTACGGCCAAAACGTCATATAAAGATATCTGCAATGATTAACACTTTGCGAATAATTAAACAAATACATTAACAATCCCGAAATTGTTTAATATATTATTAACTATATGCAAATGCTGGGGCTGCTTTATTAAAATATATCATTTTTATAATAAATAATACACCGGCCTTGAGTATTCGTTGAAATATTCGGAAAAGTCATAAACTATATACGTTAGTATTTAACAAAAATATTAAACACAGGGAGTGCCTTCATGAGGGAAGACGAGAAGAACATGTTATTGACCGAAAAGCAGATAGAGATACTGAGGATGAAAAAAAGGGGCATGTCCCAGGCGGACATAGCCCGGGCCCTGAAGACAACCCGCGGGAACATTTGTATAATCGAGAACACGGCCCTTAAAAACATCGAGAAGGCGAAGAACACTATCAAGTTCTACCGCGCGATGGAGGCGCCCATCTGGCTGACCATCCCCGGGGGCACAGACCTCTATGACATTCCCGGAAAAGTGTTCAAGGCCGCGGACAAGAAGCGCATCAAGATCACGGTCGACTCCGCCATGGTCATCGTAAAGCTCAAGACCGAGGCTGCCGACCGGATCCACGGCCGGCTCACGAACGACGATATCGACATTTCCGTGGACGAGCACGGGAACCTGGCCATTAATTAGTGGAGCTCTCCACCTTTTCCCCCTTGTCGTAGTACGCCATGCTGCCGCAGGCACGGCATACGCCGCTCTCCAGCGTGCTGGACGGGACCATCTCGCCGCAGGATAAGCACTTCGCCGAATCCCACTTTTCCTTCGGAGTGAAGCGGACGCTAACATATTCCCAAGACAGGACGTTCCTTCCGGCCTCGATGATCTCTTTCAGGAGGTCCTCCCCGTCGACGCCTCCCCGGTATGACGGGTCATTGATATACCATGCGTACAGCGTGGGGTAGGCGGACGCTTTTTTCGCATCTATGTAAACGCGCACGCCAGGCGCCGTTTTTCCTTCTGAAAAGCGGTTGATGGTGATGGAGAACCTCCCTGTGTTGATGACCCTGAGCCGGTGGTTCCCGTACGTGCAGTGGGTGATCACCTGGACCGCGTCCGGGAGACACTTGGGAGATTCGGTGACCGCATACAGCCGGCCGCCCGGCTTCACGCCCAGCTTTTCCAGGGCCAGGTCCACCATGAATACGCCCAGCAGGAGCCCGGCGGCCGGGAACGTGTGGAACTCCACGCAGTCGTCGATATAGCCACGGACTCTCGGGTCGACGTGGTATTTTTCCATTAGCTCGTGAATATCATTGGAGTGTTCATTGTTCATAGGCCATCGAACATTAAATTGTCTTATAGAATAAATATGTTATCGTAAACAATTGCAAAATGTATATAATATAAGCTAAACTTGTTTAGTAATATACATAATCGACCGATCGTTCATGCCTTCCTGCCTGAACAATTCTAATAGTGAATATGTATTACCAGGTTTATCTAAAATAATAACTATCCATTCATGTATAGTAATTATTATATACGACGGTTAGTGTATTATTTTACATTATCGAGGCATGACTGATGTCGGCAGAGCAAGACGCTTCCACGGATGAGATGGTACTGAAACCGGTGGGAGTCGTTCATTCGCCCATAAGAGCCCGCGACGATATGCCCATCCGGGGCGTCGACGCCGAACTCGAGATATACGAGCCTTACGTGGACGCGCTATCCGGCGTGGACGGCAACACGCACCTGATCCTGCAATGCTGGCTCCATGAGGCGGACCGGAGGGTCCTGAAGGCTGTGCCCCGGAAGATCTCGGCCAGCCTGCCGGAGCAGGGCGTGTTTTCCCTGCGCTCTCCCGCGAGGCCGAACCCCGTCTCCGTCACTGTGGTCAAACTATTGAGGCGCTACGGGCGGTACGTCTTCGTTTCCGGTGCGGACGCCATCGAGGGCACGCCCATCCTCGACATCAAGCCCTACCAGGCGGGCATGGACTGTATCTTTTCGGCGAAGAACCCGGACAGGACGCAGAAGATCAAAAAGATGGCCCCGGGAGAATACAAGTACAGCCTGGTCCATGAGGCGCTGAACTTCCATGGTGAGCGCTGTACCGGGCTCGCGCTGGCCGTCCGCATGGGCATCGTGGCGAACATGATGCTGAAGCGTGACCTGAGGAGCGACGGCATAGGCATTATCATCGGCAAGAACCCCTGCATATCGGACTCGCTCATCGGCATCACCGGCGCCAGGCTGGGTAACGGCCGGCTGCTGTATAACCTGAGGCCGAAGCTGAAGCAGTCCGGGGCCGACTCGTACTCAATCTTCAGCCCAGAAAAGACCGTCATTTTCAGGCTGAGGAAGTTCATGAAGGATTTCGACGGCATCCTCGAGAGCGACGTGAATGACCTCTTCGATATCGAGGTCATCTAGGGAGCGTCTAAGAATTATTTTATATAATGTTTAAATACATGATAGAATCTTTAGTGTTTGGTTAACAAAAGATATAAATAATGATAGAGGAATTTATTTTTATGTGGTCATTTAAATTACCACAATGTTAGTATCCGCACAAATATCCGATAGCATGTGCGGGTGCCACCACAAGCCACACTTCATGGGCTCTCCTGAAAATAGCGGTATCCGCGTATGCTATTGGTTTCCCCGATACTTGTCCATTATCTCTTTTGCCGTTGTCAGGTCCGCGTACGTGATGCCATATCTCTTTTTTAGGGCCCGGGCAAGGGCCATCCGGTAGGACCTCTCGGGGGCCGGCTCGCCGTCCACGATGCAGCTACGGCGCCGTATCAGGACCTCGTAGAGGTCTTCCATCTCCCGGTCCATGCCCATTAGATAACCTTCATAGGCCTCGAGCACGTCCTCCCGGTCGAAGAAGGGGTTGCCGAAATACTTCATCCATCGATATCCGATCATGCCGCCCCGGCGCCCGTTCATCTCCCGGAGCTCGTCGCCGAGGTCGGAGTCCCTCGAAAGGCGGATGTCGACCACCAGCGTGATATCGTTATCCAGCAGGGAGCTGTAAAGGTCGTCCAGGCTCTGGGAGCCGAGGCCTGCCAGAAAGAATGTCGGCATCATACACGCTAACGTAGCGCGTACAATATGATATAATTCTTGCTAACAGGAGTGGCAAAAAGTTACTTCATGATCATGACGGACGTGGACTTGACGACCACCGTCACCTTATCGCCGGCCTTCAGCTTCATCTCTTCCACGGCGTCTTTGGTGATGGCGGACTCGATGACGTTCTCTCCGACCTGGACCATGACGATGGCCATGACAGCCCCGACCCTTACTTCCTTTACAGTGCCCTGTAGCTTATTGCGTGCGCTGAATTGCATATTAATATCACCGTATGAAATATATTCATATGAAGATTTATACATTATTATGAAATTTTTATGGCCAAGAGGTCATTTTGGGCATATATAAGAAGTATCGGATGTTTGTTCATCACTTTTGCTTATCAATTATTAAATGTTTAACAAAAAGATTAAATACAATCATGTCAATTAGTGATTGCCTCATATACGTTATAAGGCATACGCGCCGCCACAGAACGATAGTGAGGGGGTAAGTGAACGGGACTGCACGACCTTAATCCAACGGGAATAGGCTCGTGCATGCCCTTCCCCTCGCCTTTCTCATCGCCCGATTTTCCGCTTCGGAAACCTTTAATAGTCTGCCGCCTGTTTTATTATTCTGTTATACATCATTCTTGCGTTTATTATACTTTCAATAACAGGCCAGTGAGGCGTAATATGGCATATGGGCAGCGATCCGGCCTTTTCCTTAACTGCGGCCTTATCGGGCTTTTTCGGGCTCATCATTATTTCCTCTGTTCATAACGTTTATGAAATTATGATTAACATTTATGCTTAGCAAACACATAACTGTTAAATATTATTTATGTATATATAGCATAACGTTTTCCATCACAGGAGGATACCATGCAAAACAAGAGGTTTGTGATCGCAAGTGTTGTGATCGTAATATTACTATCTGTATTGGTAGCGGGCTGCACGACGACCAGCCCCACGGTAAGCCCGACGGCGGCACCGACGGCCATCCCCCAGAAGACGACCCTGACGGTCTTTGCCGCCGCGTCGCTGAGCGACGCGTTCAACGAGACCGCCGCCGCCTTTGAGGCGAACCATACGGGCGTCGACGTCGTCCTGCAGTTCGCCGGCACGCAGCAGCTCCGGACCCAGGTCGAGCAGGGCGCCTATGCGGATGTTTTCGCGTCGGCGAGCATTCCCCACCTGACCGCGCTCCAGGATGAGGGCTATGTGGACAACGCGACGGCGAAGAACTTTACGAAGAACAAGCTGGCCATCATCGTACCGAAGAATAACCCGGCGAACATCGCCAGCCTGTCGGACCTGTCGAAGCCCGGCGTCAAGCTCGTCATCTGCGCGGCCAGCGTGCCCTGCGGCAGCTACACGCTCCAGCTATTGAACAAGACCGCCAACAACTCCTCGTACGGCGCCGACTTCAAGACGAAGGTCATGGCCAACGTGGTCTCCCAGGAGACGGACGTGAACAGCGCCGTGTCCAAGGTCGCTCTGGGAGAGGCGGACGCGGCGTTCGTATACAAGTCGGACGTTCCCAAGGCCATGCAGGACAAGGTCACGACCATCCTGATACCGGACAGCATCAACGTGCTGGCGACGTACCCGATCGCAGTATTGAAGCAGTCCAAGGACCCGCAGGATGCGCAGGCTTTCGAGGACTTCGTGCTATCGAGCGATGGCAAGGCGATCCTGACTAAGTACGGGTTCATCACGACTTAAGGCGATAAAGCATATCGCCTTTTCTTTTTTTCATTCGGCATTTAAAATTGCATCGACAAACCGGCTGGTGCCTTTTCTCAGCACGCTCTCCGGCGTGCCGGCCACCAGTATACGCCCTTTTTCCATAACGTAGACCCGGTCCGCCATCTCCATCGCCTCGCGGGCACTGTGGGTGACAATGATCGTGGGCACGTCGGCGTTCAGGATCAACTGCTTTAGATCCCTGCGCATGGCCATGCGGGCTTCAGCGTCTAATGCGCTCAGCGGCTCGTCCAGTAAAAATGCCGAGGGCTCTATTGCCAGGGCCCGGGATAGCGCGACGCGCTGCTTTTGCCCGCCCGACAGGCGGGAGGCCTTCTCGCTCCGGAGTTGCCACATATCGACGCCCTCCAGCAGGCGCTTTACCCGCCCATCCAGCTCTTCCCGGGGGCAGGAACGCATGCGGAGCCCGAAGGCGACGTTATCGTATACGGACATGTTCGGGAACAGCGAGTAGTTCTGGAACAGGTACCCGATATTCCTTTTTTCCGGCGGGATATCGACCCCTGTGCATCCGTTAAAGAGACTCTTTCCGTCGATGCTGACCTGCCCCTCGTCGGGCGTCGTGAGGCCGGCCACGACGTTGAGCACGGTGGTCTTGCCGCAGCCGTTCTCGCCCATGAGCGCCAGGATCTCGCGGTCCCCGGCCTCCAGGCTAACGTCAAGGTTAAAGTCCCTCAGGCGCTTTTTCACGCTAACCTTTAGCGTCAACGGCGGCCCTCCGGGTCAATATTTTAACTGAAATTATAACGACAAACGATACGATCACCAGTATTATGGACAGCGCGATGGACGCGTCGAGGTCGCTCTGCATGGTGGTAAAGATCGCCAGAGGCATGGTCTGGGTCCGGCCCTGGAAATTACCGGCGAACATGATGGTGGCGCCAAACTCCCCGAGGGCCCGGGCCCAGGCGGTGATCACCCCGGAGATCAGGCCGTTCAGGGCGATGGGCACGGTAATATAGAAGAACGTGGCCGTGCGTGAAGCCCCCAGCGTCCGCGCCGCATTTTCATAGGAAAGGTCGACGTCCTCGAAGCTGCTCTTCGCCTGGCGCATGTAGAAGGGCGATGCCACGAAGAGCTGGGCCATGACCACGGCCCCGGTCGTAAAGCCGACGGTGATCCCTGCCATATTCAGGTACTGGCCGACGACACCGACGCGGCCGAAGGCCATGAGCAGCGCGATGCCCGCGACGGCCGGCGGCAGCACGACCGGCAGGTCGAGGACCGTGTCCACGAATTCCTTGCCCGGATAGTCGTACCTCGCGTTCACGTAGGCTACGGGCGTACAAATGGCCACGATAAGTAGCGCCGACGCCGTGGACGTGATGAGGCTCAGCTTCAGCGCATCGACCACGACGCTGCTCTGTAGCTCGCGAAAAAAGCTATCGGGGGATATCTTCAGGAAGAGCGAGGCCACGGGGAGCCCGATGAACAATAAGACCAGGGCAGTCAGGACAAATACGACGACGGATGCCGACGATGGCCTCTCTGTCAGCTTCTTCGTTACCGCATTTCCCGTCGTGCGCATATTTATCATGCCAGTGTGGCAGAGCCATAATGGACAGCCACCTATATAATTATTATTTACCATAAGTCTGTGTTTAATTTTATAATTAAACATAAAGCGATATAATAATTGCGTAATTAGCAATAAATATACAATTAATCGGTTAACACAACCAGCGAAGATGTGTCTATAAGATAATCCCATGCTATCCGGAGAATATTTCCCGGATTAGCAGTTGTCTGATTATGATAGAAGGTTTATATATACAGCGGTATATCGGAGTGTAATAATTAAGCTATATTACGCCTAAGACCATAGCATTAAAAAACCATCAATAAGGGTGTGTGAAAATGAAAAGGGATGGAAAGAACGCGGGCGCCTTCCTGGCGACCATTATGTGTCTCACATTTATATGTGGTATGACCCTGCCACTCCTGGCGCAGGCCGCAGATACGACGCCCCCGGTCACGAACGCTTCAGTGTCCGGAACCGTAGGGAATAACGGCTGGTACACGACCACTCCGACCGTTAGCCTTTCTGCCACCGATGCCGGCGGCTCCGGCGTTGCCCACACGTACTATCGTATCAATGGCAGCCAGCTGATAACGTATACGACGAGCTTCACATTGCCCGACGGCAGCAATTCGCTGCTCTTCTACAGCGTCGACAACGCGGGAAATACTGAGCCTACTATCAGCGGCCACAATAGCATCGTTATAAACGTTGATACCGAAAAGCCGACCATGAACATCACGATAAAAGGTAGCATTATCAACGGGTATTATAATGGAACCGCGACTCTGAACCTCACTGCAAGGGACAACGTCTCGGGGATCTCGTCGATCTCGTATTCATATGATAATACGAACTGGAATAGCTATACCGGCAATGTCACGTTAAAGGACGGCAGCTATACTCTTTACTACGGGTGCTATGATAATGCAGGGAACGCCTATAATAACTCGACGACCCTGCAGGTCTTCAATCCCGAAATCGACTTTAACCCGACATGTAACAAGTGGTATACGGATGTAAGCAGTTTTAATATTTACTTCATTCTACCGCCGTCGGGCGACGTCGACCACGTCGATTTTGCCTTCAACGACCCTAAAAGTACCTGGCATCACAGCAACGACAGCACTGTTTATCCCATTTATCATTCCGCCCAGGGGAACACGACGATCTATTACCGTGCCGTAAGCGCTTCCGGCCTGATGGGTAACATGAAAAGTGTCTGGTACGGCATCGATACGGTCGCACCTACCATCGGCGTCAGCTTCGACGGGGAATACTCGAAGAGCAAAGGCTGGTTTAGCAGCGATATCACGGTGCACCTGAACGTCAACGATCCGGGCCCGGTCACGACAGAATATAGCTGGGACAACAGCCACTGGAGTACATATTCTGGCCCCTTCAAGGTATCCAAGGGCTCCTCCAGGACCATCTATTTCCGTACGACTGATCTTGGGGGCAGGTCGGCTAGCGGCAGTCAGTTCATCTACTTCGCCCCGACCACCATGAACCAGGGCGCCATGTCTGACTCGGTTTGGATCAACGGCGTGACGTATTCGGGTAACCCGACGGCGACCACGTCGCCGACGACCGCGCCCACGGCCATGCCGACGAGCATGCCCATCCCGACGCCCGTGCTCCAGCCGTCGCCGACGGCGACCCCCGACGTATCCACGGGGTCCGGTGACCCGCTGGCCATCGCTATCTTGATCGGCGTGCTGGCGTTCCTGGGAATCGCCGCAGCGGCCGTATACCTCTTCGTGTTCAAGCCAAAGTGAGCATTAAGAGTTCTTTTTTTTCTTAGAAAGGCATAAATTAGTTAATACCCTATAATATCCGGAGGGCCATTTATGATACCCATAGATGAAGAAGAGCTTGTCAGGATCATCGAGAACGCGAGCCCGTGGGTCGTCAACATCAGCGTGAGCATGGTGCAGGACGCCTACATGAACGCCGCCCCAGTGCAGGGCATGGGCTCGGGCATCATCGTGGACGAGGCGGGATATATACTGACGAACAACCACATCGTTGAGAACACGGACGGCATGGTCGTGAGCATGTTCGATGGCACGCGGCTCGACGGCACGCTCGTGGGCAACGACCCCATGTCGGACGTGGCCGTGGTGAAGGTGTCCGGCAAAAAGAAGCTGCCCGTGGCGAAGCTCGGCGACTCTGACACGGTCAAGGTCGGCCACACGGCCATCGCCATCGGGAACCCGTTCGGCTTCATGCTTCGCGGCCCGACGGTCACCATCGGCGTCATCAGCGCCCTCAACCGGACGATCCAGGCGGAAAAGGGCGTGTACGAGAATCTATTCCAGACGGACGCCCATATCAATCCCGGCAACAGTGGCGGGCCCTTGCTCAACAGCAAGGGCGAGGTCATCGGCATGAACTCGGCGAACATCCCGTTCGCCCAGGGCATCGGCTTTTCCATTCCCATAAACAGCGCCATGGCCATCGCCAGAGAATTAATAGAGCACGGGAAGGTCATCCGCCCCTGGCTCGGCATCCTGGGCATCGGCCTCAACAAGGAGATCGCCTCCTACTATAATTTGAGCGCCGAGGAGGGCGTGCTCATCACCCGGAGCTTCGAGAACAGCCCCGCCTGGGCGGAGGGCATTACCTCGGGCGACGTCATCCTGAAGGTGGACGGCAAGGCCGTCAAGGACATGACCGAGCTCGCGGGATACGTCCGGAAGAAGAAGATCGGCGACGTGATCACGCTGTCGGTGCGGCGCGGAAATTTGCAGGGCGACGTAAAAGTTAGGCTGGCAGAGATACCTACTTCAAAATAAATTTTTATTGTTTCAACTATTTTTGCTGTGTTAAATAATAGCTGTTGTCTGGCCGGATGAACTGTTTAAAATGCAAAGATGCGTGTTTTTCATTCGATGATGAACTCGCACCGGTCGTCGCCCATGGCGTAGCACTTCGTCTCTTTAACAATAGCGGGGCTGTTATAGTATCTGGTAAAGATCGTCTGTAAGACTCCCGAATCGAAGGCGCATGCCGGCCTTCCGAGATACGGCAGGTCCTGGCACTCGAAGCAGTCGTATACAATTACATCGAGGGGGTCCATGCTCTGAACTTCCATGCAGCCTAATTTTTGCGCTTCCCAGAACTTTGCGAGATTGGCCAGGAGCTTACTCAGGTCCCGGTCGGCGACGCGGGGATAGAGCGCCTCGCCCACGCTGGCGCCGGCCTCGTGCAGGACGGGGTCCAGGTCGATGCCCTCGTTGAGGAGGGCCACGCGGATTGTGCGGAACATGAGGCGGAAGAAGGCGAACGGGTCGCCGGAGGACAGGGCATATTTTGAGATGTATTCCTCCATGTCCGTCTCCAGCTTTTTTCGCCTCGAAAGGCCGCCCAGATAGCTGGAACGGATGAAAAATATCTTCTTACGGGCGTCGCCGGGGTCGGGGTGCGATGAAACGATGCCGTCGTCGGCCAGGCTTTTGAGGTGTACGGATATCGTCGATTTTGCCCGGCCAGAGTACTCCACGATCTCGTCGAAGCTCATCTCTTTTTCGAGGAGCATCGACAGGATCTTCATGCGTACCGGGCTGTCCACCGTCCGGATGCCCCCGGGCGTGGCAAACAGCTGCGCTGTCCTCTCGTCCCTGCCCTTCTTTTGTTTCATCTCTATTTTCATATGACCATAAACTACAAATAGTTATTGTTCGTATATATTTGAATATTCGTAATATAACGAACAATAGTGGGATGAAATGCATTGATGTTCTGCTCGAACATCAATCGCAACCCGCTATCAGACATCCAGCGCTTTAAAGTAAATAAAACAGCCTCTGGCCCGCGCAGGCACGAGGGGTTCGACGTGCGTACGCGGGTCCGGCGAAGCTTTTTCATGCTGCCACCGTAACGCTCTTATACTAATTGTTCTAATATCATAGAATGTTCGCTAAATAACGAACAATTATCGAGGGGCGCTCAGGCAGGAGTAACAGGCATACGTCCCACTCGATTAACGATCGTGAGCTGTGAAGCTGCATGAGGCTAAGGGGGCCGCATCCTGCGGCCCCTCCTCCCGTGTATGATCCTTTTATGAATTGTTATTGGCCGGATACTTATTTTATCAAGCGCCCTTGCCGCGACCATAAATTACAAATAGTAAAGCTCGTATATGTTCGTATATGTATGAACGTTCGATTATTAACGAACAATAAAAACTACAGGCATCGGGAGATTTGAAGACATGAAAGCCGTCGAGATCGTAAAGGGAGTTTACTGGGCTGGAGCCATTGACTGGAACATTCGTGACTACCACGGCTATACGCTGCCGGGCACGACGTACAACGCCTATCTCATCGTGGGCGACAAGATAGCGCTTATCGACAGCGCCTACCCCGGATTCGACAGCCAGATCATCGAGAGGGTCAGCTCCATCGTCGACCCGAAGAAGATCGACTACCTCATCGCGAACCACATCGAGAAGGACCACTCGGGCACGCTGCCCGCGCTGACGAAGATGCTGCCGGGCGTGCCCATCTACTGCACGGAGAACGCCGTGAAGGGATTCTCGAAGCACTACGACACGGCTGGATGGAACTTCAAGGTCGTCACTAGCGGCGACACATTGAGCCTCGGCAAGGGCAAGACCCTGGCATTCCTCGAGGCGCCGCTGCTGCACTGGCCCGACAGCATGTTCACCTACCTGGCCGAGGAGAAGATCCTCTTCCCGAACGACGCCTTCGGCCAGCACATCGCCACCTCCCAGAGGTTCGACGACGAGATCGGAAAAGAGGAGTCGCTCAAGCAAGCGCAAAAATTCTACGGCAACCTGATAATACCGCTCGCGCCCCGCGTCCTCAAGAAGCTCGACGAGGTCGGAAAGCTTGGCCTCGAGATAAAAATCGTAGCGCCCAGCCATGGCATCATCTGGCGCTCCTACGCCGGCGACATCATCGGCTCGTACGTGAACTGGAGCAGGGGCGTGTCGAAGAACAAGGCCACCATCGTCTACGACACGATGCACGGCTCCACGGACGCCATGGCGAAGGCATTCGCCGAGGGCCTGATGGAAGAGGGCATTGAGGTCAAGGTATGCCTGCTCAAGGACGGCAAGGCCGAGGGCACCCACCGCAGCAACATCGTGCCCGAAGTCCTCGACTCGAAGGCTATCCTGGTCGGCTCGCCCACGCTGCAGAACCAGATGTACCCGACCGTGGCGGACTTTATGAGCTACTTAAAGGGCCTGGAGCCCGGGAAGCTCGGCCGGAAGAAGATCGGGTTCGCGTTCGGCTCCCACGGCGGCCACGGCGGCACGATAAAGCTCATCACGGACGACCTGAAGGCGGCGGGCATCGAGGTCGTCAATGACGGCATCGAGGTCTACTACAAGCCCGACCGCAAGGAGATCGAGCGCTGCACCGAGCTGGGCCGGGAGCTGGGCCGGAAGATAAAATCCATGTAAGCGAACAGAAGGATATTAAAGAATCAAAATGAAATAAAAGTAATCGGTTGGTATCGATCATGAAGCAGACAATAGAGAACCTGACGAAAGCTTTTATTGGCGAAAGCCAGGCGAGGAACCGCTACACTTTTTACGCCAGCACCGCCAGCAAGGAGGGCTACGAGCAGATCGCCGAGATCTTCACCATGACGGCGGACAACGAGAACGAGCACGCCGAGTGGCTGATGAAGATGATCAACCAGCTCAAGGCCACCACGAAGGACGATTACAGCGAGGTGCACGTCGAGGCGGTGGCGCCGACCGTGTGGGGCAACACCGTCGAGAACCTGAAGGCCGCGATCGCCGGCGAGACCTACGAGTATACGTCCATGTACCCCGAGTTCGCCCGGGTGGCGAAAGCGGAGGGCTACAAGGACATCGCCGGCCGCCTGCAGTCGATCGCCAAGGCCGAGGAGCACCACGGCGGCCGCTATGCCAAAATACTCAAGGAGCTGGAGGCCGGCACGTTCTTCAAGAAGCCGGAGCCGGTCTGGTGGTACTGCCGGAAGTGCGGCTACATGCACTTCGGCACCGCGCCCCCGGACAAGTGCCCGTCATGCGACCACGAGAAGTCTTACTATGAGCTGTTGAACGAGAGTTTCTAAGGTGAGAACATGGTATTATTGAACCAGGTCTACAAGTGCGCCGTCTGCGGCAACATCGTGGAAGTTGTCCACGAGAGCGGCGGCACGATGTTCTGCTGCGGGCAGCAGATGGTACTGCAAAAGGAGAACACCGTGGACGCGAGTAAGGAGAAGCACGTTCCCGTGCCGACGTTCGGCCCGTCCATCAAGGTCAAGGTCGGCGCAGTGCCCCACCCGATGGAGGAGAAACATTATATCGAGTGGATCGAGGTCATCTACGATGGCGTCGTGGATAAAAAGTTCTTGCACCCCGGCGATAAGCCCGAGGCCGAATTCCCCATGAAGGCGGACAAGGCCACGGTCCGGGCATACTGTAATGTCCACGGGCACTGGAAAGCTTAATCTATAAGGCACCCCTTCTTTTTTTCTTATATAATTATGGAGAGTCAGCTTGATGGTAAGGCTGTTGTCGGATAATGACGTTAAACGGCTCGTCACGATGAACGATATCGTCCCGGCGGTGGAGCACGTCTTCGCCGAGTACGCCGAAGGCCGGGTCGAGATGCCGGGCAAGACCTACGTGGACGTCAAGGGCTACGGCGATTTCCGGGCCATGCCGTCCTACGTGCCGTCCATCGGCACGGCGGGCATAAAATGGGTAAACGTGCACCCGGATAATCCGCAAAAGGGCCTGCCCACGGTCATGGCGACCATCCTCCTGAACGACCCGAGGACCGGAAAGCTCCTCTGCATCATGAACGCGTCGAGCCTGACGGACGAGCGAACGGGCGCCGCGGGAGGCGTCGCGGCGAAGTACCTGGCCCGGAGGGGCGCTTCTGTGGTCGGCCTCATCGGCAGCGGCCACCAGGCCTGGACCCAGGCGCTCGCCTATAACGTGGTGTTCGGCCGGCAGATCAGGCTGGTCAAGGTCTACAGCCGCCACATGGAGCATGCGGAAGCGCTGGCGGGCCGTATCCGGTCGGAGTTCCGCTGCGACGCGCAGGCGGTCAAATCGGCCCAGGAGGCGGCGGACGCGGACATCATCGCCACCGTAACGCCCGCCCGGAGGCCGGTGCTCATCGCCGACTGGGTGAAGCCGGGCACGCACATCAACGCCATCGGCGCGGACGCCCCCGGCAAGCAGGAACTCGACTCAATGCTGGCCGTCAAAGCCAGGGTCTTTGTCGATTCCGTCGAGCAGGCATCCCACAGCGGCGAGATCAACGTCCCCTGGAGCCAGGGGCTGTTGAACCGGGAAAAGCTCGCCGGCACCATCGGCGAAGTCGTCGCAGGCAAGCTACCAGGCCGCGCGAGCGATGGGGAGATCACGGTCTTCGATTCTACGGGCCTGAGTATCCAGGATATGGCCGTGGCCCACATCATATATGAGCGGGCCCTCGAGGAGCACATCGGGTCCGACATCGAGATTTGATGGGCCTTAACTTTTTTACTTTTAGACGGGAACTTATTGTTTATTTGGATAGCTGTGCCATATATTTTTAGTATCCCACAATTATAAATATCTTAAAAGCTTACAGTAAAATGTACTGCTAGTCAATCCTAAGCCTAGCATTCCCTATTTTGCCATCGATGGGGGCATTATCAGGGCTATTCTAAAAACGCCATCCCAAAATGTCAAAACGGACAAAGGGTCTGGAGTTAACAGAAGGAATGGCTATGACAAGAATATTGCCTGGTGTTGAAATACAGGTTATCAAAGAGATCGTGCCTCAGCAGCTAAACCCCTCCGGCGTGGTAGCGCTCATCGGCACGACCGAGAAGGGCGAACCGCTCGTGCCTATGCCTGTGAGCAGCTATGCGGAGTTCGCCGATAAGTTCGGCTCGAGCGAAAAATTCACGGTCACCAGGGACGCAAAGCAGGCGTTCCAGAATGGCGTTTTCCAGGTGGTCGTCGTCCCCATCAGCGGACAGAATGGGACCAAGGCGACGCTGACGCTCAAGGATCACAAGGGCAGGGACACGGCGATATTCACCGCGAAGTCCTCGGGCGAGGAAGGTAATAAGATAACTATTAAGGTAGAGGCGGTGGAGTCGTCTGACCTGGTACGCCTGGCCATCTCGGACGGTGCCAACGTAGAGATCTATGATGGCGTGAACATGAATCCGTCGGGCAATAATTACCTGGTGGACAGCATCAACAAGAAATCGGCCCTCATAACGGCCGAGGACCAGCACTCCAAGTCGAAGTCTCCGGATAACAACCCGGAGGCCGGGGAAACGGTGCTCTCGGGCGGAGTCACCGGGGTCGTATCAAAGGCGGACTACGAGGCCGCACTGGACAAGCTGGAAGCCGAGCCTGACGTGGACATCGTCGCCGCCTGTGAAGTCATCGACCCGGAGATCCACGCGCTCATCGAGGCCCACTGCCTTAAGATGAGCATCGACGCGAAGAACCGGATCGGCCTGGGCACGGTCTCGAGGGGCGAAAGCATTAAGGACATCAGCAACCGCACCCTGGTCATGTCGAGCGACCGGTTCGTGCTCGTGGCACCCTATGGATGCCTGGGCGCCGTCGCGGGCCTCATGAGCCGGCTCAACTACTACGAGTCCCCCACCTTCAAGCCCATCAGCGGCATCGCGAAGCTGGAGCGGACCTACACGCCGTCCGAGGAGATGGAAATGCTCAAGGCCGGCGTCATGCCCCTGGAAGCCCAGCGGGGCAGGGGCATAGTCGTCGTCAAGGGCATCTCGACGAGCAAGGAGCAGATCAGTGTCACGCGCATCGCGGACCACGCCGTCCGGAGCGTCAAGAGCGTCGCCGACCTCTTCATCGGTACGCTCAACAGCCCCTCGGGTCGGGCGGCGCTCAAGGGCAAGATCTCGGAGCTGTTGTCCCGAATGGAGTCCGAGGGAGCGCTGGTGCCCAGCACCGACGGCAAGGAGCCGCCTTTCCTGGTCGACGTATACAGCTCGGAGCTGGACTTTGCCCAGGGCATAGTCCGAGTGAACATCGCGGTGCGGCCCGTCCGTGCGATGGATTACATCTATGCGACCATAAAGGTTGAGGCGTAAGGTGATTTGAATGGCAGTATCCATATATTCGGCAAGATGGAGCACCGCCCAGGTGACGACGGCGGCAGGCTCGGAAACGGTGGGCATCCAGTCGATCGAGTATCGCATTAACCTGAATAAGCAGGACCACTACGAGAGCGGAGGCCACCTCCGGAGCAATGTGACCTATGGCTACAAGCAGGTGATGGGGGTCATCCGCATCAAGTCGGTGAGCACCCAGCTGGACGCGCTGCTCGATAAGATGGAGGAGGCGAACAACAGCTTCTCCCTGCACGTGGAATTATCGGACGGCACCAGTAAGAAAGTGCTCGATTTCCAGCAGTGCTTCCTGGACAGCAAGGAATTTAGCATCGACGTCAACGGGAATGGCGTCTCCGCGTACACCTTCACGGCCAAGGACGTCGTAGAAGGCTCGTGATCGTGGAAGCGGCTCTATGAAAAAACTCACGAAAGAGGACATCCTCAAGGGTAAGGACAGGCAGGAAACGGTCCACATCGACGTCTACGAGTCCAGCGTCGTCATACGGCCGCTGACCGATGGCGAGCTGAGTTCGGTATTCGCGGTCATTGGCAGCATACCGCTCAAGGAGGACGGCACCCCGGACCCGGCCAGTGTCGACATCACGAAGAATTTCAAGGCGCTTCGGCTCGTCACATCCCTGGGCCTGGTCGATCCCCGGCTCAGCGAGGATGAGGTCGCCGACATGAAATTCGGCGTCCCTGAATTCATCGGGACCCGCATCCTCGAGATCAGCGGCATCTCGCCCAATATAAAAAAAAAGACTTGAGCTGAAACGATTCGTCGCATCCCCGGAGGGACAGGAGCTGGCGGCGCTCTGCCTCGACTACGGATATAAGCTGGCGGAACGCCCCTCCGACCTCACGCGCCCGCAGATCAATTTTTTAATAGCGGCGCTCGTGGACCGGCTGGAGAAGGCGTCCCTGGCCCGGGCCGATAAGCCCGGCGTGAACCGTTTCATCATCGTCGACGACGGGGACGAGGGCGACGAAGACGAATAGCGCGAGGGAGGAAGTGGCATGCGATTATGACCGCGATCAACGGCCTCGTTGAAGTTGCCGGCGCCCTGTGCGCGGAAGGCATTCTGCCCCCGGAAGTCCTTCTGGACATCGCGGCCGCGATGCAGGCGCTTTTAGACTCGTTTTTAGCGCTGCCCATGGACGCCCTGGGAGACGGCTTTTTCCGGGAAGAGTTCCGCATGCCCGCGGAGCCCCAGGTATTCAGGGACGAGCCCGCTGCGACGCCCCCCGCTCCAGTTTCCCTCAATATCGCCGTTATCGCCCGGCAAGTCCAGGAGGCCGTGGAGCGCGTCCAGGAGCGGACGGCGAGCGTGCCGGCCATGTACGCGAGCTTTGCGCTTCCCGAAGGGCTGCCGGAGATACCGCTCCCGGACAATTCGCTTTCCGGGCAATATTCCCGTGAGCTGGCCAGGGCCAGTCCATTGGCGACCGGCCTTCCGGCGGGGAGCGATTTACCACAGGCACCGGAGATGGGCGTTCCACCGGTTTCGCCGGAACGCCCGGCCATGCCGGGCGGCGATCGCTGGTACACGGCGGGCCGCGGCGAGGATAAAACTTACCGGCAGCCGGAAGGCTCCGGCGAGCTAAAAGCCCCCATGAGAGCCCCGGCCATTTCACAGGGCCTGGAACAGAATATCAAGCGTTCCACGCTGGTCATCAACGAGCTCGAGAATATAGTCCGGAACGTCGTGATCACGAAGAATATCGTCGAGGAGGCAACGGGATCCGCCTCCATCGCCCACGAACTACGGAGCGCCACGATGAGCGCCCCCGCACAGGCCGAGCCGTCCCTTCTCAAGGGACCTGCATCCGCCGGACAGGAACACGCGCCCGCGGCGGGCCGGATAATGGTCGCCGGGTCGCCTGTGGCGGGTGAAAAGGGCCATCCTCTTCTGCCCGACACGGTGGTCGCTGAGGCCCTGAAACCCGCTCTCGGCATGCCCATTGCCGCGGCGGAAACGCGGGATAATGCGAAACGACTCTCGGACGCCCTGGCCCACAGCATAGCTCCACCGGAAGCCCCCGGTTTGCCGGTGGCCGGGTCCATGGCGGAAGCCCCTCCCGGGCCAGTGACGGGTACGATGCCGTCGCCAGCCGAGAATGTGACCAAAGCCCTGTCGGCGCTCATGGGCACTTATAGTAATTCCATTAGTGCCATGGTATCGATGTTACCCCCGATCTCAAGGCCCATGGCCGCGGGAGCGCCCACCGTCGCCGGCGGCCAGGCCAGTGCCGTGATCGACGGTCGTCCTGCGGAGATGCCGGGCCGGGTGGGCGTGGCCGTGCAGGGCCCGGTGGCCCGTTTGCTTTCCGCGGCATCGGCAGGGGATCCGGGGGCCGTGGATTTCAATGTGGGCCGTACGGTCGAGTCCCTTCTACGCGCCGGCGCGGGCTTTACCGAGCAGAGCCTGCTACTTGCTATTCCGCCAGGGGGACAAACGGTAGTAAGCCCGGCAGAGATGGATTTCAATGTGGGCCGTACGGTCGAGTCCCTTCTACGCACCGGCGCGGGCTTTATCGAACAGAGCCCTGTGGCCCGGCTCATTAACCAGATTGTCGCGCCGGCGGCGCTGGGCGACACGATGGCGGGGACAGGCGGAATGCAGGAGCGGGCGCTGACCCGCGAAGCGTGGCCCCCCAACCCTGTCGTCAACCTGAGCGTGAGCCTGGCGGCGGCGCAGGCCGTCCAGAAGGCCGGGGCGTCCGTCATCACGCGGTTCGCGACGGCCTCGCCCGGGCCGGGCGCGGGCATCCAGATGCAGCCCCGGGCGGACGGGAATATCGTGAACGTATCGGTCCCGGGCGCCACGGTGGACCGGGAGTTGAACGGCAACGTGAGCAAAACGTCCAGCTTCTACAACACGTTTAACATCAGCGTCACCGTGAAGGGCGGCAGCGAGGATGGCGACCTGAAGGAGCTTGGCAAGAAAATCGGCCGGATACTCTCCGACGAGATCAGGCGCTATGGAGGCGCATAGAAAGAGCGTAAAACCACTGGAAGGATATGGAGGAAGCGAGAAATGAAGATCGAGCTTGATGGCATAAAGCTGAACGAGAGCAAGGAAGATGCCAGCGGAATTTCCGACGGCCGGAATATCCAGAACCTCAACATCACGGACAAGCGGAATTCCGTCCCCCACGACCTGCCCGGGATGATGGGAAGCGTTTTCCAGGACCTCGGGAGAGCCGCGGTGAAAATATCGTTCGACGGCGTCATCTCGGGGGATAATGCGAAGACGCTGCTGGAGTCCATCCGGGGCAAGTTCCAGAAGGGCGACCCTGTCCCGTTCAACTCGGACCTGTCGGGCACCGCAGACATCACGAAGGTGCTCATCGACGATTTCCACGTCATCGACAACGCAGGCAACAAAAACCGTTACAATTATTCGATCGTGCTGAAGGAGTACAAGGAGCCCCCGCTCAAATCGCTCAGCCCCGAGTCGCTGGAATCCGCGGCCGCCGGCTGGGCCGAGGGCATGGTGGACAAGATCCTCGCGGACGCGAAGAACGAAGCCGTGGGCTACGTGAGCTCCAAGCTGGGCGGCGAGGCCGGGAAAGCCGCGGGGGCCGCGTTCGACATGGCCGCGAACAAAGGCAAATCTGAGGCGAAGGACGGCCTCAAGTCCCTGTTCTGACTGCGGCCCACCGATGTGAGAGGAGCATGATGCGATGCTGAAGCCCGTATACGAGATGAAGATTGGCACTCAAAGCTTTGATTCGGCCAACAACGCCGAGGCGCTGAGCATCAACGTCGACAGCGACCTGGCCATACCGCTGGATGCCTTTAAGGTGGTCCTGAAGCCGGGCGATAAGACCGCGGTCGGGAGCGGAGACGCCGTCTCCATCAAGCTGGGCTACGACGATGCGCCGGTCCAGGTCTTCACCGGCACGGTGGACGCCGTGGAGCCGGGCATCTCGAGCGTGACGGTCAGCGGCTTCAGCCTGGCCGCGCCGCTCACCCGGATGCGAATCCACCAGGTTTATGAGCAGCAGACCGCCGGGAACATCGTCAAGGACCTGGCCAGCCGGTTGAGCCTGAGCATCAAGACCGTAGACGACGGCATCAGCTTCCCCATGTACGTGGTGGACGAATCGAGGACGGTCTACAGCCACATGCGGGAGCTGGCGGTGCTGTGCGGCTTCGACCTCTTCCTCACGCCTGACGGCGAGGTCATGTTCAAAAATTACCAGGCGAAAAAGCCCGTGACTTTCACCTATGGCGAGGATATAATCGAGGCCCAGGTCAAGGTGCTGACGCCCCAGGCGACGAGCGTGAAGGTGTTCGAGGAAAGCCCCTCGAGCACCAAGGGCTCGGATACGGCCCCGTGGCTCTCCAAAAAGGTGATGGGTGGTGTGGCGGGAAGTGGCGACGAGGTCTTCATCGTCGCTAACCCGGCCATCCGGGATAAGGATACCGCCGATTCGGTGGCGGCGGCGGTCCTGGACGCGCTGATGGTGACCCTGGTGGGCACCGTGAAGACGATCGGCGAGCCCGAGGTCCTGCTCAGCGATACCATCGAGATCAAGGGGATGCCCGACGCCCGGATGAACGACAAGTTCGAGGTGACGCGGGTGAGCCATGCCTTCAACATGGACGAGGGCTTCACCACCACGTTCGGCTGGATCAAGAGGCCGTGAGAATATGATCGGAGGAGTGTATGTATTATAATCAGGCTGAACGCCTCGACTCGCCGGTGATGGCGATCAAGAAGATCGCGGAGGATGAAGTGAGGAAGCAGCGGACCCTGGAGCTGGCCCAGGTGACATCGATCTATCCGCATTCGAGCGGCAGCGACAACGATAACTATGCCTGCGACGTGAAGCTGAAGAACGGCGACAACGAGCTGCGGAAGGTGCCCGTGGTCACGCCCCACGCGGGCTTCGCCCACGTGCCCAATATCGGCGACCTGGTCCTGATCGGCTACATCGGTGGCAGCGTGAACTCGCCGGTCATCCTGGGCAGCCTGTATAACGACGATCAACGGCCCCCGGTGAACGACGCAGGGGACATCATCTATGAGTCTCCCGATGGAACGGATAGTAACCGGAAGCGGCTGTACCTCAAATTCCCCAACGACATCACGATGACCCTGACAGACGACGGGCTCAAGCTCGAGATGGGCCAGACGACGGTGAGCATACAGCACGACGGCGACGTGGAAGTCCAGTCCAACGCGAACGTGACTATCACGGCGCAGAAGGATATGAAGCTCTCGGCGCAAAACATAACCCTGGAGAGCCAGGCGTCGCTCGGGCTGAAGGCCGGCAGCGACCTTAAGATCGAGTCGGGCGGGAACGCGAACGTGCAGGCGAGCGGCATGATGGCGCTCAAGGGCTCCATGGTCAATATCAACTGAGGTGTGCGGATGGGACAGATGGCGGCAAGGGTGGGCGACATGACGAGCCACGGGACGCCCCTGGGCCCGGGGCCCGGGTGCCCGACCGTGCTGATCGGCGGCATGCCGGCGTGGCGAGCGGGGGTGGATAACCACGTATGCCCGCTGTCGAATGGCCCCTCACCCCACGTGGGCGGCGTCGTGGCCATGGGAAGCGCCACCGTCATGATCGGGGGCGCGCCGGCGGCCCGCATGGGAGACATGATCACAGAGGCGGGCGGGCCGAACTCGATCACGGTCGGCTGCCCGACGGTAATGATTGGATAACGGGGTATGATGTAGTATGTCAGACGCGGAATTATACGGAAGCGATATCAGGCTCAACCTGGAGACGAGCACGGACTATGTCGGCATGGGCGCCGACCTCTCCGTCAACCGGAAGGGCGACATCCAGACGATCTCGGGCCGCGAGAACCTGGGGCAGGCCCTCCTGCAGCGCCTTCTCACCCGAAGGGGCGAGCTGGCGAGCCTGGGACATCCCTGGTATGGCTCCAGGCTGCACGAGCTGATCGGTCGGCCGAATAACCAGGAAACGCGGGACCTGGTGAGGCTCTATGCCAAGGAATGCGTCAAGCAGGAGCCGCGAGTGAGGGAGATCGTGGAAATAACGGTCAGTCCGCAGGGCGGCAACCCGAATGGCGTGGTGCTGGACATAACCGTTGTTCCGATCAAGAGCAATATCCCGATGAACCTCATATTCCCCTTTTACCTGGAGATGAGCTGATGACCTTCGTCCGTAAGTCTTACAACGATATCGTGGACTCCATCCTCTCGCAGATTACCCGGGGGATCGTGAACGAGAAGTTCGAGTACGTGGCGGTCAGGCCGAAGTATCGCCTGGAATATCCCGGGGCGCAGGGCATCGTGAAGGTCGAGGGGACCGTGAACGGCGCCCGATTCCTCTTCACAAAGGGCATCGACTTCACGTTCTCCGAGAACTCGATCGAATGGCTCGATAAGACCCGGCCCGATAATCATACTCCATTCACGGTTTATTATACAATCGACGTGCCGACCGGCATCACCGACGTGAACCCCGGCAGCGTGACCCGAAACATCGTAGAGTCCATCGCCATCGAGCTGGACTTTCTGTACGCCCAGATGAACCAGGTGTACAACTCCTCGTATATCGATACGGCCTCCGGCAAGGCCCTGGACCTCGTCGTCGCGCTCCTCGGCATCACGCGTAAGCCGGCCGGCTTCGCGGCGGGGGAGGTCACCTTCGGCCGGAACAAGGAGCCGGGCCTGACTGAGGCGCCCAAGGAAGCCCTCATCTTCGACGGCAAAGGCAAGTACCAGCTAAAGAGCGGCCTTGTCGAGGGGATCAAGAGCGTCGACGGCGAGGTCGATGGCTCTCGCATACGATTTACCGAGGGCACGGACTACAGGCTTATGGGCGATGCGATCGCGTGGATGCCCGGGGGCAGGCACCCCAACCCCGGCTCGGTCTATTACGTGGACTACTCGGTTTACGAGAAGATCGCCATACCCTCCGGCACCACGGTATCCACGTACTCCCGGAATCCCGCAAACGTGAAATCCTTCCGGACCACCCGGGACGTCACGCTGGACAGGAACGCGGAGGGCCGCTGGGAGGTCGAAGTGCCCGTGGTCGCCCTCGTGCCTGGCCGGGAAGGAAACGTTTTCCTGGGCAGCATCAACGTGATGCCCAAGCCTGTCCCTGGCATCGAGTTCGTGATCAATAAGCACGATATCCTCAGCGGTTCCGACGTGGAGAGCGACGCGGACCTCCGGGAACGGGCCAAGCGTGCCCTGGAAAAGGCCGGAAAGGCCACCCTGAGGTCGTTGAAGTCCGCGGTGCAGGGTGTCGAGGGCGTCATGGGCGAGGTCGTGATCATCGACCAGCCCGACGGCGTGCCCGGGATCATCCAGATCATCGCCAGTGGCGGCGACCCCCGGGAGATAGAGCGCATCATCGACGATACCCGCTCCGCCGGCATCCACGTCGAGTTCAAGCGCCCGACCACCGTGATGCTGGATATTCGCCTGATGGTGGCCGTCGAGAAAGGGGTCGACACGGCGGACGCGAGGGCCAGGGTGGATCTGGCGGTGCGGAACTACCTGGGAACGCTGAACATCGGCGACGACGTCATGATCAGCCGGATCATCGAGGCGGCGCTGAGCGTCGCGGGCGTGATAGATGCCCGCGAGGTCACGATCAACGATAAGAAGGATAACGTGCACATCAGGGAGGACGAGCGGGGCGAATACCGCACCGTCGAGGTCTTCCTGGAGGCCTGACCATGTCCCGGGCGGATACCATCGGCGAGCGGCTGCCGCACTTCTACCTGACCTGGAACGGCCAGACGGCGATCGCCGGGGTCATCAAGGCCGTCGGCAAGACGATGGACGAGACCGAGAAGGATTTCGGCTCGATCATGGCGTCCCACTGGGTGGACACCGCCTCGGGCGAAGAACTCGACCGGCTGGGCGGCGTCTACAGCGTGAGGCGGAAGGCGGGGGAATCGGACATGGACTTCCGCGGGCGGCTAAAGACGTCCATCATCAGCTACCGGGGCGGCGGCACGCTGGGGTCCCTGCGGATGATGACCCGGATCGCGCTCGGCCTCCCGGCGGACCATCCCATCGAGATCCTCGAGAACCCGCCGACACAGCTAAAGCAGACGTGGAAGGCCAGCGCGAACAACGAGTGGTCGGTCAATCCCCGGAACATAGACGATGCGACGCTGGCCATCACCATGACGGTGGAGACGCCGGGGGCCCGGGTCACCGACCCGACCATCACGAACGTGGACACCGGGGAGTACATGACGTTCAAGGGAAGCCTGGCCTTTGGCGATGTGCTGAGGCTGGCTGATGGCAAAGCCAGCCTCAACGGCCAGGACGTCACGGAGAGACTTTCCCCGGCCAGCCTGCCGCGGCTGCCCCGCAAAAAGACCCGGTGGCGCTACCGGGAGGCGGTCGAGGCGAACATCGGCGTATTCGATAGCACCCGGTTCGACCAGTCCGTGTTCGCCGTTAACATCATGACGGCCATCACGTTCGAATGGACCGCCCGCCAGCCCGCGTTCTTCGAGGTGCGGATTCCCGGGGACATCATAGCCCGGGCGGGCGTCACGCGGGAGTACGTGCAGGAGCTGGTCAACTCGGTAAAGGCCTGCGGAGTCAGGGGACAGGTGGTCGTGGTATGAACGATGATCATGGAAAATCTGGGAGCGTGGATGAATGGTGATCGAAGTCAATTACAAGAAGCCGGGCGATCTTATACGATCGGAGGAATGGAACAAGATACTGGACGAACTCGTCGAACTGCGGCGCTACGTGGACAACATGACACGGAGCGTGACGCTGACGGACCTGTCGAGTCCGGTCGGGGCGTCGTATAGCCTCAGCTCGGGCGTCACGGACGACTTTAATTATGGCATCGACGTCATGGGCCTCATCACGAAACAGTACTACGTGGGCCGGAAAGAGCAGGGCGACATATGCCGGTTCGGCGTAACGGATTTCGCCGACGTCCTCTCATACTGGTCGGGGGCGGCCAACGGCGACAGGGACGCGCTGGAGGTCCAGCTGGAGTACGTGGACGGCAGCGTCTACAAAACCGATAAGCTGTTCATCCACGAATGGTCGAACCTGCGGCCGAAGGGTAATAAGAACCCATATGCCGAATACCTGCAGTCCCCGAGCCAGCGCCTCTGGTATCGATATACGCTGGTCAACCCCAATCCGGACAAGGAGATCCGCTACATCACGTTCCGGGACGCGGATCCGGAATGTGCCGTTCGCATCGCCAATGTGCTCCACTATATGACCAGGGTCAGGCCGCTCATCCGAAAGTGAGACGATGCTACCCTCCATAGACGCAGCGCTCCTGGGATCGCTAAAAAAAGGCCTCGAAGGCATCGTGCCGGGCGAGTCCGTTATTATGGGCATTCCCGAGGCCGGTAAAAAGATCCGGGTATACTTACACAACGATGACTTTTACGTGGAGGAGGCCGCCATGGGCTCCATGGCCGAGACCAAATACGAGGAGGCCCAGGACACCTTCGACGGCGATGGTAAGGCCAAAGATTTCAAGCTCTCAAAGGCCCCCATCAACGAGCTCCTCCTGGTAGAATACCCGAAGGGCACCGTGCGCTTCTCGCCCGACGACTACGCAATCGATAAGGCCGCCGGAGTCCTGGCATTCCGGGATGCCCCGGCCAAGGGTAAAGGCAATATCCTGGCCCGCTATAGTACGCCCAACCCCGTGGGCGAGGTGAGCTATCTCCGGTTCGTCATGACATACGCCGTCACCATCGTCTCGGATGACGACGCCGAGCGCGACCGGGCCACGCTCAGGGCGATAGAAACGCTTTACAGGGACCTGGCGGGCCTTTCCCGGCAGGGCGTGGCGGATATCCGGCTCGTTAAGGGCCAGAGCGCTTTCCTGGGGGACGATCGATCGGCCAGGGCAAACGTTTTGATCTACAGCGTAGTCTCCTCCATGAAGGTCGAGCGCGTCATTCCGCCCATGGCGAGGGTCGATATCAAGAGCAAGAGCATTAAAAAATAAGGCTATCGGGCGCCACTTCGCGCCCGATATTTAAGCTTTTCTTTAAGCCGTTACGTGTCCGGCTTTTTTACCGTCGCCGCCGGGGCGGCTTCGGGCTTGATGTCGGCCTGCCGGGCGCCGCAGCTATAGCAGAACTTTGCCGCCTCAGGCAAAACCGTGCCGCATGTCGCACACAGCTTCGTATCGACGCCCGAGGGCGGAGTCAGCCCGCACTTGGGGCAGGCGACTGCATCCATGCTCATCGTCGCGCCGCAGTGCATACAGAAGCGCTTGGCCTTGCTCTCGAACTCCATCCGGCCCTCGCCTTTGAGGTCTCCGCTCGAGGCGGTGATCACGACGGTGCCGATCACATCGCCCGACGTGATGGTGGCCGTCGCCGTGGACCGCGCCGGCATCTTGACGGGCGTCGTGACCTTACCCAGGTTCGTCGTAAGCTCCACGTTCCTCTCCTCCAGCGGCGCCACGAAGTTCCCGTTACTGTCCTTAACCCGGACGATGACGGTAGCCGATGATTTGCCGTCGGCCGGTATTGTCGCCGGCGAGGCGGCGATATCCAGGATCGGCTTTTCACAGGCGAACGCGACGCTTGCCTTTCCGGTCCTGGACCCGGCCTTAGCCAGGATGGAGACGGTGCCGAATTCCTTCGACGAGACCAGGCTAGTCTCGGCGAAATCCTTGCCGGCGTTGAGCACGACCGGCTTGATCGTGCCCGAGGTGGCGGTGAGCTCGATCTCTGTATCGTTGCCCGGCTTCCGAACCATGCCGAGGCCGTTGACGAACATGATCTTGATGGGCACGGCCGATGAGCCGTCCGCCCGGACCGATTGTGCCTTAGGGATCACTCGCAGGCTCCTCTTAAACCAGAGGTAGAGAACGACGAGGATAACGAGCAGCAGGAGGACGACGACGATCGCTATGTACGGGATGTACGGCGAAATGTCGAGCGCCGCGGCGGCTGCCGTCGGCGAGGGTATCGCGATGGTCGGCGTGGGCACCACGGGCGCCGCCGTGGGCGTAGGCGTCGCCGGATTTGGGGTCGGCGATACGGGCGCCGGGCCGATGACGTTGATGACCTGGCTGGCCGTGCCCGTAGCGAAGCCATCCTTCGTCGCCGTGGCGGTTATGTTGTAGGAACCGCCGGCCTTTGCCTGGAACGTCGTCGTCAGGCTGTTGACGTGGATGCTGGATAATCCCTGCTGGGTATAAATGATCTTACTCGATGCGGTAAACGAGCTCTGGCCGAACGTGCCGCCCGCCGGGCTGCACGTCAGCGTGATGACCGCCCCGTCCGCCGGCGTGCCATTGGAGTACGTCACGGTGGCGTTGACCGACGCCGTCTTGCTCATGTCGATCGATGCCGGGTTTACCGCGAGCGTGACCGCCAGGCCGTTCAGCTTGAGCAGCCCGGGATTGATGTACACAGGCTGGACGGCCTGCGTGGCATTGGCCGCTCTGGCAATCGGTGCCCCGGCGCCTGGAAAAAACGCGCAGGCACATATAGCAATAATGAAAATAATCGATATTAAAAAGCCGCATTTTCGCAGGCTTCGGTGTTTCAAACTCGGCCCTCCCGCTATCATATTATTGCTCCTGGTTTTCATCGGTAAAATATTTTTAAACCGGATATTACAGAGTATTTGCCCTGGGGCCGTATATAGCTTTCTTAAGACCGATAACCGGTTAAATAATGGCAGTCATGATTCTGCCGGCCCTATTCAAAAAGTCTATTATATGCGGCATGCTATTCTGGAAGCGATCATGCTCATCGATACCCACGTCCACACGAGCTACAGCGCCGGCCTCGACACGCCGGAAAAGGTCATCGCCGACGCCGCCATGGCTGCGTCGGGCTGCTGAGCATCACGGACCACGACTCGACCGGCCTGGCCATCCAGGACATGGCTGTGGCGCACATTATCTACGAGCGGGCCTTGAAGGAGCACATCGGGCCCGAAGTGGATGTCTAATGCGCCGTTACTTTTTCCTTATATCCGATCCTTTTTTCATAATCTTCCAGACGGAACTTTTTCTCCGTGCCGGCCGGGCTCATGTACCTGAGTTTGCCGTACACCGGCCTTTCGGCAAACGCCCGGTCATGCTTTCCGAAGCACCACATGATGGCCGCGTAGCCGTTCGGGCTCCGGCCGTCCAGCTCGTACTTATCGTTTAAAAATTGTAGACGGCGGAGCGCCTCCTCGGGCGTATTCGACCACCCTATGACCCGCTTGCCCCAGTACATGCGCATATACCCGGCCATCTTTCCGTGCGTGACCATCTCGAATTGCGAGGCATCCCAGAGTTCGTCGCCGGTTTCTCCGGCCTCCAGCTCGCCCAGCGTGAACAGCTTTGGACGGCGGTCCTCCCGGTGGGCCTCGATCGTAGACTTCGCCCAGCCGCGGAGCGAACTAAGGCTCCGGTAGTCCGGGTCGTAAAAGGTGAAATTTTCCGCCAGCTCGCGGCGCACGAACGCCTCGTCTACGAAGGCGTCGATGTCCTCTTGACGCCGGCCGCTGTCCATGACCTCCCGGAGCATGAGCGCGGGGGAAATGTGGCCGAATCGCAGGTATGGGCTCAGGCCTGACTGCCCGTCGATGCCCGGGTCGTTCCGGTTCTCGGCATAGCCGTCGAGCCTCCCATCAACGAATTCTCGCAATGTGCGTAGTGCCCGCGTTTCCCCGCCGCGATACCGGTCCGATGGAGGCACTTCCGGCAACCGTAATTTCTTCAGGTCGATGCGGGGCCCGTCCGACCATGTGGCCGGAGCTTTTCGATACATGATAGCCGGCATTCTCCGGGGCTCAATATGGGCATCCAGAAGCTTCATGAGCCGCGGCCGGATCGTGTATGCGGCATACTGCTCGCCGGGTAAAAGCCTCACGGGCACGATAACGTTGGCGTCGGCCTGGAACATCGGTAGGCGGACGCGTCCGGCAACCAAGCTTCGGCGCTTCCTCCCTTCGTTCAGGTGGGACTCGTCCGCCACCAGCGTTGCCGCCTTGACCTCCCGGCAAAGCTCCACCACGTTCTCCACCGCGTTCCCTCGCCGCACGCACACGTCGGCGCCGGACGGCCCCAGGTTGCTTATGAAGTCGTTCAGGCCTTCCATCATGAAAGTAAAATTACGCAGGTTAGCCATGGGAATGGATGAATCGATGGCATAGAAGACCAGAAGTGGCAGGCCCAGCGAGTTCGCTTTTTCGGCCGCGAACGCAAGCGCCGGGTTTTCTACCGTGCGGAGGCTCGACTGCGCCCAATATACAACACAATCCCCCGATCGGGTCGGCGCGTCGTTTAGCGCGGTGATTCTGCCCCCGGGCTCGGTCATAGTAGCCCGAACGACCCGCCCAATGATGAACCTTCGCCGCGCCCGCATAAAGTCTATTACCTCCGGGCCCTAAACATAAACGACCCTTATGCTCATCGATACCCACGTCCACACGAGCTACAGCGACGGCCGGGATACGCCGGAAAAGGTCATCGCCGACGCCGCCATGGCGGGCATCGGGCTGCTGAGCATCACGGACCACGACTGCGTGGACGCTTACCCGGAGGCGATTGGGCTGGCGAGGAGTGCCGGCATCAGGCTGATACCCGGCGTCGAGCTCACCACCAAGAACGAGCGGGGCTGCAATTGTATTCATATCGTGGGCCTGGGCATCAGGATGGACGCCGGCGTGAGACAGGCCTTGAAGAGGGTCGTGGACGCCAGGGACGAGTCCGATAAAGGATTTTTAAAGAACCTTAACGAGTACCTGGAGAAAAAGTACCCGGGCTGGGAGCCTGCGGAGGGAATCAAGCCAAGCGTATTCCAGAATACGCTGGCCAACGCCCGGAGACAGGGCATCGCTATCACTGAAAAGGAAATGATGGACCTGATCCTGGACCCGTCCCTCTGGGCGCCCATCGAATACGAGATCACCGTGGACGAGGCGGTCGACCGCATCAAGGAGTGGGGCGGCGTGCCCGTTCTGGCCCACCCGTTCGACTTCAGCAACGACGCGAGCGTCGTGCTTCAAAGGTTTTTGGCCGCGGGCGGCGAGGTGGTCGAGCTCTGCAAGTACCGCTATAAGGTGAGGAGCGATGTGCTATCCCGGCTCGGCCCGGGCGAACTATTGAAAAAAGAGCGAGAGATGAACGAGTGGACGGTGGCGGCCGCCCGGAAACATGGCCTGAAGCTCACGATGGCCTCGGATCGCCATGACGGACACCGGGCCATGGGCATGGACCCGGCCGAGTACGGCATCGACGTATCATGGCTCGAAGAGTTATGCGCCCGGTAGCAGCCGTTACCGGCACGATAATATATTTTTGGGCGTAAATATTGTTTTAGTAAGGAGTTATTCTTATGGATAAGATCGCACTCGGGCCAAAAACGCTTCTATACCCCATGCCGACCGTGCTGGTCGGCGCTAACGTCGGCGGAAAGCCGAACTATATGACGGCCGCCTGGTGCGGCATGGCCTGCATGGCCCCTCCCATGATCTCGGTAGCGATAAGCCACGTCAGGCACACGCTCAAGGGCATCGAGGAGAATAAGACGTTCAGCATTAACGTGCCCCCGGTGAGGGAACTGGTAAAGACGGACTACGTCGGCATCACCCCGGGCGCCAGGGTCGATAAGTCGAAAGTGTTCGAGAGCTTTTATGGTAAGCTGAAGACGGCCCCCATGGTAAAGGAATGCTCGGTGAGCCTTGAATGTAAACTATTCAATACAATGGACTGCGGCAGCCATGTCCTTGCGGTGGGCGAGATCATGGAGACTTACGTCGATAAGCCTGTGGTCGCGGGCGGCGCGCCCGACATTAAAAAAGTCGACCCCATCATCTACTCGGACGGCAGGTACTACCGCATCGGCGACTTCGTAGCGGACGCGTACTCGGCCGGAAAGGCCTATATGAAGGAGTAAAAGCACTATTTCATTTTTTGTGTATCATCACAGTCCGGCTTTTAGGCATTTCCGCGTTGCCGGCCATGTCAGTGGAGTAGTAGTATATTGTCGAGCCCCCCTCGGATGAGACTGTTATAGGGCTAGTATACCGTGTCCATCCCGCATCGCCAATGCGATAGTACGTCTCATTCACTCCCCATCCTCCGGGGTCATCAGCGGTCAGCGTGGCCGTAACGTCCGATATAAAACCGCCCGCGTTGTCCGGCTCGCCTGTCACTTTGAGCGCCGTTACGGGAGGCGTATTGTCCGGCGCCCGGATGTCTATGGAGATACTGGAGCCCACGCCCGCCCCATCGTACGCCCCTATGGTTACAAAAGACGCTGACCCCGCCGTCGGGACCCGCCCATACCTTGCCCCTGCACGGCCTTCGCCGTCCGTAACGGCATGGGCCGGCACGATGGAGCCGTATGACCCCGGCCTGTCGCATGTGGCCGTAAAAGTGACGGAATGGCCTCCTGCTACCGGCCTGCCCAGCGAGTCTCTTACGAGTGCCGTTATGCCGATTCGGTCGCTGCCGTCGGCCACCACGTAATTTCGAGTTGTTGAAATAGTAACACTTGCGGGGCTCATGCGAATGTACACGTCCACGGACTTATTTTCGAGGGTCGTCACTCCGAACGTCGACGAGTAACCCGTATCGTTTCCCTTTTGCGCCTTAAGCCGGTACGCGTTATCTCCCATTGGAACGACTCCGACAAAATAGTAATATCCCCCGGTGCCGGTAATGGTTGTGCCATAAGTCGTGTTATGATTCGTCGAGTTGATCAGCCAGACCCGGGCCCCCGGAATGCCCGCATTTGTCCGGTCCGCAAACACGTGCCCCTGGACCGACCCCTCAAAAATTGCCGGCTCTGCCGTGACCACCATGGGTTGCTGAGAAATGGACGGCGGACTGCCACTTACAGTTATGGCTAGTAAAATAATGACTATTAATACAACGAGTAGTTTCAACCCCGAGCCCGCCAGAATTCTTTAATCTCGATTGAAAATAAATGACACATTGAGATAAAAATTATCGATTAGGGTGGCGAATAAAAATGATTACACGAATTCTTAATAACCGGTCGAATACGCGGGGAGTGCCCGGAACGCCGGATATCCATGCGTGGCGCCGACCTTCGTGCAGAAAAATAAAATAAATAGCTGTATCATCGATGCACCGACCGGGATTCGAACCCGGGTATTCAGCTTGGAAGGCTGATATCATAGCCGCTAGACCATCGGTGCCAATTTATGAAAACTGCCCGCAGACAGCGGACTCTACATGACTCTACAAAGTATTAATATTTTCGGACGCCCTATTATTACTTCCATGCCAGCCGTCAAGCCAAAAAACGTAAAAGACGATATCACCGCCATCGCGGCGAAGTACGGCATCGAGGTCGTGGGCTTCCTGAAGCTGGACGACCATTCACGGATACCGGCCGGCGAGATGAGCCTCCTGAATGGCGTAAAATGGGAGGACGGCGAAGTAGACCTTTCCAACGTCCATGACCCGCTGGAGATAATGCCCTCGGCGAAAACGATGGTCATACTAGGCAAGAAGCTCCTGGACGACCGGTCGGACATCTATTACAAAGCGTCGGACGGATATTCGGCGTCGGTCGAGATGATGCTCCTGGAGATCGCCGCCTCGAAGATCATCGACGCCCTGAGAAAAAACGGGGCGGAAGCGGGGGAATACACTTCCTACTACCTGAAGGTGTGGGCCGTCCTCTGCGGGCTCGGCTGGATCGGAAAGTCCCGGATGTTCGTATCGAAGGCGTACGGCCCCAGGCTGCGGCTGCGCGGTGTTCTGACCAGCGCCGAAATCGGGGAGACCCACGCCGTCCTGCCGGACGAGAGCTGCGGAGAATGCACGGAGTGCATCCGGGCATGTCCAGTCGGAGCCATATCCGCCACGGAGGTGGACCGGAAGAAATGCGGAGCCTGCCCCGTGAACCACCGTAAGCTCACGGAAAACGCCCGGGCCTATTGCACGGCCTGCACGACGTCCTGCCCGGTAGGAAAGCCGGCCGGACATAAGCATGCGGGGCAAGCTATATCGCGGCAATAAATAACGCCGTAAGCGAAGGGAGTTTCGGCCTTTCCGCGGCTCAAGGCAGGGATATCTGTTAGTAAACTGGCATAAAGCCGCTGAATCCGCAATTATTGCCCGTTAAGCTTGATTTCATGCATGTATAAAGATGCAATTGTAACATGTTAAAGCGCATGGCTCACGAGCATATGTGCAGGCATGCTACGCAAGGAAGGCGTATTCAGGAACTTATGCGATGGAGAAGTAGGGCCAGTCAATCCTCACCTGCTAACCTATGCTCCATCCTAAATCCGATACCCCACCTCAATACCCACCTCAACACCCACCTCAACACCCACCTCAATTCCTACCGCCACCGGACGTGAGATCGCAAGGATGACGGGGATAATATCACTTATCCTCACATCGGTACCATAAGATATCCCATCATCCTGTTCTGCGAGACCCGGCCGATGGCGGTGAGGAATAAATTTTTTTATCATTGATAAACGGATTGCTTCAGTCTATTTTCCTTATGTTAATATTAACATCATTTTCGGATTGTTCGGATATGTATATATTCGCGATAAGCCTTTATGATACGACGATGGCCGACCGTAAAAAAAAGAAAGAGCCGCAGAGGAAGCCTTTTAACGTGGACATGGCAGAGGAGCGCATCCAGAGGCTGTTCGAGCTGGCAGAAAAGGCTTACTTGCAAAAGCCCGACCTGGCGGACCGGTACGTGGACATCGCCCGGCGCATCAGCATGCGCCACCGCGTTGGAATTCCCGGGGATCTTAAAAAGAAAGTATGCAAGAAGTGCGGCTCATACCTCGTGCCCGGGGAGAACTGCCGCGTAAGGCTCGACGGCAGCCGGATACTTATCACGTGCCTGAAATGCGGGGCCGTCAAGCGTTACCCGTATAAGTGAGCCTGGGGCGCCCGCATATTATTATATAATAACTTCCAGAAGAGTAACCGGTAAGTTTTAATATTTCATATGGCATAACTTGTGTAAATATAGGTATACACGATTTCTCCGGGGGCGATGAATAACGTCACGAAAGATACTGTCGGCGGGCATGATCCTGCTCATGCTGGGGACGCTGGCCGTTCCGGCAATGGCGGCGACAGCCCAGGATAGCGATATCCACGTGACGAAGATGGTCGTCGAGCCCAGCGGGCCGGACCTGCACTTTACCGTCTACTACGAGAGCGACTTCTTTACCCGCGTCTTTTCCCTCATCTTCGGCGCCAAAATCCTGCAGCCGGGCATCGAGCACGTGTTCGCCAATTTCTCGAACGTATCCCTGGTGAGCGTCGACCAGAATAATAACGTCGCAAAGGTATACGTGAAGAACGTGGCCGCGCCCGATAAGGGCGGATGGTACACCTACGATAAGGATACGGCTTTCACGGTGAAAATACCTGTCATCGAGGTGCACAACGCCGACGGCCGGGTCGTCACCGTGACCGATACAGACAGGCTGCCCATCATATCAAATAAGATGCCAGCGCTCACCAAGATTTAAATCTAAGAATACATCAGGTTGATAAACGCTTTTGCCGTCAGAACACGGCATAACGAGAAATACCAGATGAAGTAGCCCAACGGATATAAGAATAAAAAACTATCGTCTCTTCTTTTTCGGATCGGCCTTCAGCGCGGACGGCAGGTCGACGACATAGACGCCGTCTTCCTTCGACATGACCAGCCCCTTCCGGTTCAAGAGCATTGGAAGGTTAAGGTCGTAGCTGCCCTTTTCGACGATGCGGACGCTTTCAATGCGGTGCTCCGGCTTCTTTTCCCCGGCCTTAGGCTCGGCGGGCTTGAGAGCCCGGTGTTTCGGGGCTTCCTTATGCTTCGCCTGGGCCGGCTTCGGCTTCCCGGCGGGCTTCGGCTCGATCGAGTCCGCGTAGGCTACGTACTCGGATACGGTCATCTTGAGCGGATCCGCTGCAGGCTCTTTCTTCTGGGGGCGCACGTACTCGAACTTCTTGCCGCCACAGACGGGGCAGCCAGTGTTGAGATTCAGTTCGCCGCTTTGGAGCACGTTCTTGCATTCCAGGCAACGGTGCGGCATGGTCTCTCCTCAGGAAATGACCGCGGATATGATGTCCTTTTCCTTCTTCAGGGTCTTCATCCGGTTCGCCGGCCCGATGACCGTGACCCGGTTGTCGGGGCGCTTAAGGATGTTCCAGGGCGAAGGCCGGCTATCGCGGGGGTAGCTCTGGATCTCGATGCCATAGAACTGGGAGTCCCGGATCTTTAGCATCGTGTGCTCGATGAGCTGGGCTTCCTCCCTGGGGTCGAGCCCCTGCTCGAGAATGACGATCCGCCCGCTGGAGACGTCGTCGAGGATGAGCGTGATCTTGTCCATCGTGCTCATGGCCTGCAGCTTGTGGGCCGAGATCATGTTGATCTGAATATTCTGATTCTGTGGTGTGTCCATGCTATCCGAACCTGCTGGCTATCGTCTCGTATAATAGGTCAATGTTCTTGCCGTGCAGCGCCGATATGGGGACGACCGTGTGCTGCGGGAAGGCGCCCTTGATGCGGTCGGACGACGCCCCGGGCAGGTCCATCTTGTTGGCCACGATGAGCATGGGCAGGCGCCGGGCCTCCATGTTGCCGATGACGGTGACGTTGACCTGCGTGTACGGGTCCTCGGTCGAGTCCATGACCAGAAGGACGCCGTCCAGGTTGTCCATCCACTTGATGGCCTCGATGACGCCCTCGGTGGCCTCCTTTGCGCGGCGTTTCGCTTCCTCCTCCGTCATGCCGAAGGCCATGAAGTCGTGAAAGTCGATCTTCGTCGCCAGCCCCGGGGTGTCCACGATGTCCAGCGTGACGGAATAGCCGTCGCCCCGGATCGTCACGCCCTCGCGGCGGCGCACGCGGCGCGTCTCGTGGGGCACGTTGGACACGGCGCCGATGGTCTCCCCCGTGAAGTCCATCAATATCTTGTTGGCGAGCGTGGTCTTGCCGGCGTTCGGCGGCCCGTAGATGCCGATGCGCGAGGCCTTTCGCCGGAAGACTCGGCCCCACAGGCCGGATAAGCTCTCCCTTAGCTCAGCTAATAGTGCCATCCTGTTCCCCTACAAGGCAATGATAACGCGTCAAAACTATATTAATGATATGCTCCAAATTTAAAAATGTGGATAATATTAATATGATTATATAACATAGATATTAATGGTAATTCATGAAAATACACGAGGGCATGCAAATGGAGACAGACCTATCGGTGAGCGACGTCATGTCGCGCAGGCTCATCACGGCCGAAGCATCGGAAACGGCGGATAAGCTGGCGGGTAAGATGGCGGATTCCGGCGTCGGCTGCATCATCGTGATCAAGGATAACCATCCGGTAGGCATCGTCACAGAGCGGGACCTGGTCGTCAAGCTCATCTCGAAGAACGCCCAGCCGTCGAAGGTAAATGCGCAGGACATCATGTCCACCCCGCTCATCACCATTCCGCCGGAGAAGAGCGTCGAGCTCGCCCTCAGGGAAATGGCCCGGCGCCACATCCGAAGGCTCCCGGTCGTCCAGGGCAGAAAGCTGATAGGCCTGGTCTCGGACTCTGACCTGCTCTCCGTATCCTCGGAGCTGAGCGAGATCTTAAGGGATGTCATCCGGCAGAACAACCCGGAGGGTGACATGGGGCAGACAATACCCGAGTGGGAGCAGGAGGAAAAGAGCCCCAGCGTGTTTATTCAGGGCATATGCGAAGTCTGCCAGAGCTTCCAGGAGTCCCTGGAGAACATCGACGGCACGTACGTTTGCAGCCGGTGCAGGGAAGAGCTCCCGCTATACCAGTAGGTGGCAGGATGAAAGTAAGCGATATCATGGCGACGAACCCCCAGTTCGTCGGTATCAACGAGTTCGTCACGCACGCACGGGAGATCATGCGGGACTACAACTATGACAGCCTGCCCGTGGTGCAGGACGGCAAGGTGGCGGGCATGATCACGCTGCAGGACATCATCAACGTGACGTCCACCCGCTCCGACGTGACCGTGAACGGCTACGTCCGGCAGGGCGTGCCCCGGCTGACGCCGGATACTCCTGTAAAAAAGGCGGCGTTCATCATCATTCGCACTGACGAGGGCCGGGTACCCGTGGTCGACAGCGGCTCCAGGCTGGTGGGGCTCCTGAGCATTAAGGACATTTTTAAGGGGCTCCCGGAGCTTGGCCTGGAGGATGGCCCTGTGAGCGATTATATGACCCGCCGGGTCGTCGTTTGCGAGCCCGGGGATAACATTTCGCGGGTCTGGCTCAACATGATCCATTATGGCCTGACGGGCCTGCCCGTCGTTAGCCAGCGGGAGGAAGTCCTCGGGATGGTCACACGGGAAGATATCATGAAGCGGGGCTACGTGCGCATCGGCCGGGAGAGCGACACCGGCCGGTCGCCCTCCAGCGTGCAATATATCATGTCTACGCCGGCCATCACCGTTGAAGAGGGCGATCCGATGAGTAAGGCGGCGAAGATCTTCATGGAAAGAAACATAGGAAGAGTACCGGTCGTTAAGGACAATAAGCTGGTCGGGATCATCGACAGGTATGACGTGATCCGGGCCTGCAGGGCCCTCCAGGGAGTGACCGCAAAATGAGCCGGGAGGGCACCAGGGAGTTCGGCGGCCAGCGGCGGGAGCGGAAGGTCAACACCGGCAAGTTCGAGCACGACCTCCGCGAAAGCCAGGTGACCAGGGACCTGAATTTTAAGCAGCGCCAGTCGCAGCACGAAAGCGGCATCATGGCCGTCGCGAAAAAGGACGTGGTTACGGTGCCGCCCACGACGACCATCATGGGCGCGGCCCGCACCATGGTAGGGTATGGCTACCGCCGGGTGCCGGTCGCCGACGCGGGCACGAAGCGGCTGAAGGGCATCTGTACGGTCATCGACATCATCGACTTTTTATGCGGCGATAAGCGCCGCATCATCGACCGGTCCTACGATGGCAACATGATAATGGCCATCAATGGCCCCATCACGGAGATCATGGAGAGCGACGTGGCCACGGTGAAGGACGACGCCTCGCTGGAGGACGCCGTCAAGGTCATGATCGGCCGCTCCGTGGGGGGAGTGCCGGTCATCGACCCTGGAGGCATCATCGTGGGGATCATCACCGAGAGGGACATCGTCCGCCTGATGGGAGACTCGGTTTCCGGGAAAAAGGTGGACGATATCATGAGCCGGCGCGTCACGACGGCTCCCCCGGACATGCCCATCGAGACGGCGGCAAGGACCATGATCGAGAGCGGCTTCCGGCGGCTGCCCGTGGTGGCCAACAGCTACGTCTGCGGCATCATCACGGCCACGGACATCATGCGCTATCTCGGTAATGGCGAGGCTTTCCGGAAGCTGGTCACGGGGAACGTCAAAGAGGCCTTCTCCGCCCCCATCAGCGGCATCATGAAGAGCGACATCATCACCGTGGGGCCGTTGCAGGACCTGAGCGAGACGTCGCGCATCATGTGCCAGAACAGGATCGGCTCGCTGCCGGTAATAGAAAACCAGCGCCTTATCGGCATCATCACGGAACGGGATATTCTCATGTCGATGAAGGGAGGAAGGGCGTGACCGAGGTGGGCGAGATCATGACGGCGCCCGTCTACGCCGTCGGCCCGAAGGATAACGTGGCCCGGGCGAGGAACCTCATGCTGAGGTATGGCGTCTCCCGCCTGGTGGTCGCGGACGGCAGCGCGCTAAAAGGCATCGTCACCCGGAAGGATATCGGCTCCCGGCTCAGCCAGGCGGAGCCCCAGTGGCGGCGCAGGCCCATCGACCAGATACCGGTCGAGCTGGTGGCGACGCGAGACGTATTCACCGTAAAGCCCGACACGCAGATACAGGATGTCGCCTCGGCCATGCTGTGCCACAACATCTCGGGCCTGGTCGTGTACGATAACGACATCCTGGGCATCGTGACCAAGCACGACATGGTGAAGTACTTCACGCTGCTGGAATGCCCTCTGCGGGTCGGGGATATGATGTCGGAGAAGGCGGTCACCGTCAGCAGGCACCATACGGTCAACAGCGTCATTGATATCATGGCCGAGAACGGCGTGGACCGGGCCATCGTTCGGGACGGAGGGCCCGAGGCGGGCTACGTGGGCATGGTCACGCTGGACGACCTCGGGCTCGTCACACCGGACTTCCGGGACAGGAAGCCCATCAAAGAGTCCCACCGGGCCGTGCAGGGCGGGCCTAAGATGCTCCGGGGCGTCCGGGAGGCGATGCTGGTCGCCGAGGACGTCATGAGCACGCCGCTCGTGTCCGTCAACCGGAGCACGAAGGCGATGGATGCCGCCAGGCTCATGCTCGAGCACAATTACGATATGCTTCCCGTCATCGACTCGGAGCTTTTAGGGGAGTTCAGCGTGGAGAACGTCTTAAAGTGGCTTTCGGAGGCCCCGGAATGAAGGTAAAGGAGATCATGTCGAAGGCGTACATCGTAGACAAGTCGGACCGTGTATCGGAGGCCCTCGACCTCATGAATAAGCACCACAGCCGCCGGCTCGTCGTCAAGAACAGGGACGGCGTGCAGGGCATCATAACGCTTCGCAGCATTTGCGGCGAGCTCGGCTCCCGGCGGAAGTACAATCACCCGCCCACGCTCTTCCACGTGGCGGACGCCATGAGCAACGACTATGCTCTTCTGGGGCCCGAGGACGACGTGGACAGGGCGCTGGACGCCCTTAAGGAAGTGGGCTGCGTTATCGTCGATGACGGAGGGGTGCTGGGCCAGGTCACGACGAAGGACATCCTGAGCCACTATTCGCCCAACGGCACCGTCGGGTCCATCATGCGGCCGGCAGTCGTTGCCCCGCCCGACGCCCGGGTTGCCTACATAAGGAAATTAATGATAGAGAAAGGCGTGAGCCGGGTGCCGATATTGGACGGCACGGCACTGGTGGGCATAGTCTCCGAGACAGACGTGGCGAACGCCATGCGCTCCATAAAAAAACACTCGCCTCAGAGCCGCCAGGACAACAATGTGGAGCTGCTCATCGCCATGGACATCATGCGGACGAACGTGATCACGGCGAAGCCGGAGATCGCAATAAAAGAGGCCGCGAAGCTAATGGTGGACAACGATATAGGCGCCCTCCCCGTCGTGGACGGGCACGGCCATCTCCTGGGGCTGGTCACCCGCAGGGACATCGTCCGGGCCTTTTAAACGCCTGACAGGCGAGACATACACCGGGTTCAATAAGACGGTGTACCCAAACGTTTTTATCCTTGATATCAGTTAGCATACTAGCACATGTAAAACGGGAGGATTCGCGTTGAGCCCGGATGTTGTCAAGAACCCCCTTTTAAAGACGAAAAAGATGAACTCAGACGTCCAATGCGTTGTCGACGCCGTAATGGGCAGCCAGGAACTTTTCAAGTACTCTCTGCCGATGATCGCCAGCGAGAACGTTACCAGCCCCATGGTCAGGCAGATACTGTCCTCGGACCTGGGCCACCGGTATGCAGAGGGCCAGGTCGGCCACCGGTTCTACCAGGGCTGCGGGTTCGTGGACGTCATCGAGGCTAAGGCGATTGAGCTGGCGAAAGAGGTTTTCCACGCCCCGCACGTGAACGTGCAGCCCATCTCGGGCGTGAACTGTAACATCGCCGCGTTCTTCGCGATGGCCCAGCCGGGCGATAAGCTGCTGGCGCTGGCGGTGCCGAGCGGCGGCCACATCAGCCACGCGAAGTACTCGGCGGCCGGCATAAGGGGCCTTAAGATTTATACTCATCCCTACGATAACAGTAAGATGAACATCGACGCGGAGGCCATGGTCCGTGAAATAAAACGCCTGAAGCCGAAGGTGGTCATGTTCGGGGCGAGTTTATTTTTATTCCCGCACCCCGTTGCGGAAGCCCGGGAGGCCTGCGACGAGGTCGGGGCGTCCATCGTCTACGACGCGGCGCACGTGGCCGGGCTCATCGCGGGAGGCGAGTTCCAGGACCCGCTGAAGGAGGGGGCGGACGTGGTCACGGCAAGCACCCACAAGACATTCCCCGGCCCCCAGGGCGGCATCATCCTCTGCAATGAGAAATGGGCGAAGGACATCGACGAGGCCGTGTTCCCGGGCACCGTGTCGAACTTCCACTTGCACCACAAGGCCGGCCTGGCCGTGGCGCTGGCCGAGATGAAGCAGTTCGGCCGGGCCTACGCCCGGCAGACTGTTAAGAACGCGCAGGCCCTTGCGGCATACATGGATGAGATGGGGTTCGCCGTCCTGTGCAAGGACCTGGGCTACACGAAGTCCCACCAGGTGGCCGTGGACGCCTCTAAGATCGGCGGCGGGGAGACGGTCGCTAAAAAGCTGGAGAAGGCCAACATCATTGCCAACAAGAACCTGTTCCCCTGGGACAACGTGAACGGCACGGATGACCCGTCCGGCATACGCCTGGGCACGCAGGAATTGACGAGGCTGGGCATGAAGGAGCCCGAGATGAAGGAAGTCGCCCGACTGCTGAAGAGAGTGGCAGTAGACAAAGAAGAACCCGAAAAGGTTAAAAAGGATGTGATACTCTTAAAGTCTCAGTATCAAACAGTGCAGTACTGTTTTGATGGCGATGGTGCCTATGAGTTTATACTCAGGTGATGGAGCGAAGCCGGTCATATTTTTTGACATGGACTCGACGGTCATAGACGCCGAGGGCATCATCGAGCTGGCCCGGGCCAGGGGCGTTGGCGACTACGTCGCCTGCGTCACGGCGCGCGCGATGAACGGCGAACTCGACTTCGAGTGCGCCCTCAAAGAGCGAGTTAAACTCCTACGGGGCCTTCCCACGCAGAAGGCCCTGGAAGTGGCGGGGAACGTCCCGCTCATGCCCGGCGCCGAAAAGTTGATGAAGGAACTGAAGTCTTTAGGTTTTCGTACGGTTTTGATATCAGGTGGATTTACCATTATCGCGAGGCGGGTGGCGGAGCAGTTGCACATGGATGCATACTACGCGAACGAGCTCGTCGTCGATGATGGTGCGCTCACCGGAGATGTCAGGGGACCGCTGACGAGGCAGAGCTCAAAGAAGGAGGTTCTCGAAGAAATCTGCAATAAATACAATATCAGCCCCCGCGAGTGCATTGCCGTGGGCGACGGGTCGAACGACCTGTGCTGGAAGGGCGTTGTGGGCACCTTCATCGCCTTCAACGCGAAGCCCGTTGTCCGGAGTGCGGCGGATGTGGTCGTGGACGGCAAAAACATGGAATCGTTGATTCCTATTATAAAGGAGGAATACATTCGACATGCTAAAAGAACTGCAAGACAAGAAACAAAACTATCTTAAAGACGCGGAGGAGTTCAAGAAAAACCGCAACGAGTGGAACTCCAAGGCCAGCGCATTCTCGAAGAGGAGGGATGAGTTAAATAAGCAGACTAAAGAGCTTATTGACAAGGCTCAAGAGTATCGCACCAAGAGAGACGAGTTTAACAACCAGGTCAGCGAGAATAAGGAGAAGCGCAACGAGCTGAACGAGAAGGCCAACGAGGTCTACGCCCGGGTCGACTCGCTCAGGAAGAAGGACAACATCGGCAGCGGCCGGTCGCTCAACGAATTACGCAAAGAGATCGACCACCTCGAGTTCAAGCAGCAGACCGAAGTGCTCACCACCGAGAAGGAGCGCGCCCTCGTCGATAAGATCAGCGAGCTGAAGGAAGAGTTCAAGAAGAAGAAGGAACAGCTCGAGCAGAACCAGGAACTGAAATCGTTCTTAGGCGATGCCCAGGGCTTAAGGGACGAAGCTTCCGAGTTCCACAAGAAGGTCAAGGAGTACGCGGACCTCGCCCAGGAGTACCACGACAAGATGATCGAGTGCTTCCGGGATGCGGACAAAGTGCGCGCAGAGGCGGACGCCCAGCACAAGGAGTTCGTCAAGGCGCAGGAGGCCGCGGACGAGTACCACAAGCAATTCCTGAAGCTGCAAAAAGAAATCAGAGACTTCGACAAGGTCATCGTCGGCCTCAAGAAGAAGGCAAAGACGGAGAAGGAGTCGAAGGACAAGGTCGAGTACAAGAAGCAGGCCGAGGATGTCTTCGCCCAGTTCAAGGCTGGAGAGAAGCTCAACACCGAGGACCTGTTACTGCTACAGCGCTCTGGTTTCCTGTAAACGTCACGCTCACTTTGAGAGATATACTCAGTATAACGTAGGTTCCTGCCAGGGGAACCTCCATAATTCTTTCATTTTCGATTGCATTAGCTTCGCTTTCAATCGTGGGATGGTAACGAAGGATGGTTAGGCGCCCACTATTTTTCTTCTTTTAAGGCTAAAGGGAGACTCCGCTTCGCTTCGCTCCCTCGCGGACCCTCGAAGTTACATTGCCTGGTGGCAAACGGATAGAGCCAGAACCATCAACTTAGCAATGCTCAGTTTTTGTTGACAGTTCGTTAGAGAGCGCTTTTATAGCGATGATGGAATTACATAATTGGGTATTAGAATGAAGAAATTCGGGCTTGCGCTGGTTGCTTTGCTTATCATCGGCATAATGGTCATCGTTTTCATGGTCTCGCAGCAAGGCGGTCAGCAGCTGCCAGGCGCCGATAATACGTCAAGTGGCTCCTCTAATGCCTCGGGTATCCCGTGGCAGAAGGCGCAGGTGATCGCAGTCGCCCTCGAGGACCCCGTCGTGCAGAGGATCCGAGACCATTCCGCAAGCACGAGGCCTCCGGTGTATATCAAGCCCGGCGATACTGGCGTCTACGTGAATGACCGCGGAAGGTACGCTGGCGTATACTTGAATGGCACCGCCGTGGCTGGCTATGCGGCCCCCGGGTACGGCGATTATATGCTGAAGGTCATCGTGGATACGCAGACGATGAAGGAGATGGGCGTCTTTTACGGGGGAATGCCGTCCTTTATGAACAACTGGGTTATCATTCCGCCTGAAAACGGAATATACGAAAGGATGAGCGCCAGCTTTTATGCCGAATATACGGTCCCGCGGACGAATTTCGAGGACAAACCGATCATCGGCTCCCGCGCCCGCTCCATGAACCTGACGCCGGCGGATGCGAAGCTGTACCCGCTCGTGCTGGACGAGGATAACTTTAACAGGTTCATGAACGGCTCCACCTATGAAGTGCCAGTGCTCATCGACCCCGGTACGGGAAATAGAGTTAAGCCGGACGGCACGATGCCGCTCATTCCCGGCTGGAGCGGCGAATATATCCTGCCCGAGGAGCTCCAGCCGCACAACGCCCGCCTCGGCTGGAAGGCGGCCTGGTACTTTGTGGTCTTATTTAATCGGGGATCGGACGACGTAAAGGTCAAATACGTCTCACCATTCCCGTCCCTTCTGGATTAAAATGTCGTAAAATGCTGCACTTATCGTGAGAGAAACTTTATCATGTCTCAAGTCTAAAAAATACCAGAGGCCGTGCTACGGCTCATGGAGCGACGAGCATCGGCCGTATCCATTGAAACGGCAAAAGGGGTAACAATGGACATATTAGTCATCTGCATCGATAAGGACGACGACCTTGGCGTCAAGGCGGGCGTGAAGAGCCCCGTGATAGGGCGGGAGGCGTGCCTGGAGGCCGCGGGCAAGCTCGGGATCGCGGACCCGGAGGAATCGGACACGAACACGATCTTCGGCGGCATCCAGGCCTACGATCAAATGCGCGCCGAGGGCCATAACGTCGAGCTGGTCTGCATCACCGGCCACCGGGAGCTGGGCATCAAGTCCGACCGGGCCATCGCCTCGCAGCTTGACGACATCCTTCTCAAGTACCCGACGGAGAGGGCGATCCTGGTCTCGGACGGCGCAGAGGACGAGTCGGTCATGCCCATCCTGCAGTCCCGGCTCAAGATCGAGTCCGTAAAAAGGGTCGTCGTCAAGCAGGCCCAGAACCTGGAAAGTACTTATTATATCATCAAGCAGCTCATCAACGACCCCAAGGTGGCCAAGGTCGTTTTCATACCCATCGGATTGATTTTACTCGTCTACGCGGCCACGACCTGGATCGACTGGCCGAACGCCACGCCGGTCGCCATCGCGCTGCTCCTGGGCGGCTATCTATTATACCGGGGCCTGGGCATAGACATCCTCTTCGACACGTTCATCTTTAACCTTAATCGGTCCTTCAAGGAGTCCAAGCTGACATTCGTCACGTACCTGCTATCGCTGGTGCTTACCATCATGGCGTTCATCATGGGCGCATGGGGCGTCGCCACGTGGCAGAACGACCTCCCGAACGTGCTGTCGCCCGGGCTGCTCGACTACGCCGCGATCTTCGTGTCTCATTCGGTGCTGTGGTTCAGCGCCGCGTTCCTGGCCATCATCATCGGCTGGATAGTGGACGCCTATATGGACGAGAGCGACTCGCTGTACAGGTACCTCTCGACGCCGTTCTTCCTGCTGGCCGGCGGCCTTTTAATATGGGGCAGCGCCCAGTACATCATCCACATGGCCAACACACTGCAGGCTTTCGAAAGCTTAGGTATTTCAATCGTGCTTGCGGTCGCGGTGAGCTTCATCGGCGTGCAGTTCGCCAACCTGATAAGGCAGATCATGCAGTACCGCACGGTCGAGGTAATCGACTTTTAAAACAGTCAGGGACTTTAAAAATTCACGGCTGCCTTTTTGCAGCCTCCGGGGCCTTTTTTTCATCGCCGGCGGGGGCGCAGCTTTCGTCGTCGGGCTTACATTCTTTCAGGTCTCCGATCTCTTCCCGGTATTCAGTTTCCTCGCGCAGGATATCCTCCCGGCGTGCCCGGTCCTTGTTCCGGCGGATTATGATCATGTCCACGCACTTCGAGGCCTTTTCCTCGGACAGCCCGCAGGACACCAGCCTCTGCACGTTCTCCTGGTACGTTAAATTCTCATCGACGAACGGGTCGACGGTGTCCAGCCGGTTCTCGATGTCGTCGTCGGTGAACTCGGGCTTGCCGAAATCCGACATCCTTCCAACGCCAGCCATATAATAGATGATTGGAAGCCCGGCCTTATTAACCTTCCGCGGCGGAAAGCCGGGAAATAATTCCGCGGAATATATTGCGAAATTTCTAGTGCTCCGAATCTGATTTTTCTTTATAACAACGAAACAGGATGCGATAGCAATGGATACGGGGCTGGAAGAGAGCATGGGGGCGATCTGCGAGGACGTGGCGAAGCAGCTCGGCTTCAAGGTCGAGCACGACGTCAACCTGGGCGTTGGCAACATCAGCCAGGTATGGTCGAGGCAGGACCATCCGAACCTGCCCGAGATGAAATACGCCGTGCAGATATTGCCCGAAAGGGGGGACGTCAATCCGGATGTCATCACGTCGAGCGCGCTGAGGTCGCTGTGGACGGACTGCGACCATCTGATCTTCGTGGTGCCCGACAACGCCACGCAGAAGTCCATCCAGGGCAAGGTCAGGAGCTTCGACGCCATTGGCGGTTTCTTACAGTTGCACAAGTATATCACGACCATCACGCTGAGCGAGCTCTCAAAAGGCCTGGCACAGTCCACCAGGACGACCATGGCCAGGGCATAAAAGGCGGGAATATGAAGTTCAGGAATCGCAGGGAAGCCGGGCGCATGCTGGCACAGCAGCTGGGGGCCTATAAGGGCCAGGACGTCATCGTGCTGGCTATACCCATGGGCGGCGTGCCCGTTGCCTACGAGATCGCGCTCGAGATGCGGGCCCCGCTTGACGTGGTCATGGCCAAAAAGATCGGCGCCCCGTTTAACCCGGAGTTCGCTATCGGGGCCGTGACGTGGAATGGCGCCGTGCTCCTGGATGAGGACTCGATGGAGAAGTGGAAGATCCCGAACGAGTACGTGGGCGAAGTGTCCAGAAAGCTCGTTAGAGACATGAAAGAGCAGCTCGATACGCTCCGCGTCGGCCTGGGCGACTTTCCGAAGCTGTACGGACGCACCGTCATCATCGTCGACGACGGCATAGCCACGGGCAATACGATGATAGCGGCGGTGGAGGCCATCCGGGACCAGGGCCCCGCGGACGTGGTCATCGCCACTCCGGTGATACCGAAGGAGCTTGTCACTGACATGGAGCTGGTGGCGCCGCTGGTCTTTCTGGACGCCCCGGAGGATTTCGAGGCGGTCGGGCAGTATTATGAAGAGTTCGAGATGACATCCGAGGATGCCGTAAGAGGACTCATGCTGCTGGCGAACAGTGCCTGACGTCGCTATTTTTATGTGTAATGCCATGAATGTATGATAGATGGTCGATCTCTTACTCCTGGAGAAGCTTTCTATCGCGCTGCTCATAGGCCTGGTAGTCGGCCTCGAGAGGGAGATAGCCCAGGAAAGCCGCCAGAACGTGAAGTTCGCAGGGCTGCGCACCTTCGGCATCGTCGGCCTCATCGGAGGCGTTTCGGCATACCTCTCCGACCAGGGCTTTATGCTCACCGTGGCAGTGGCGCTGCTGGCGATCACTATGCTCACCGTGGTCGCATATTACCGTGCGTCCGAGATCAGCAAGCACCTGGGCTATACGACGGAAATGGCGCTGCTGGCCACGTTCTTGCTGGGAGCGGCGGCATACTACGATTATACGCTGGCGATCATCTTCGCCATCATCCTGACCGTCATCCTGGCGTTCAAGGACCCTCTGCACGAGTTCACCTACGGCCTGCCGAAAGAGGAATTTTACGATTCGCTCAAGTTCGCGATCATTGCAATAGTTATCCTGCCGATCCTGTACGACCAGTTCAACCATGGCTACGGGCCGCTGGAGGCCTTTAACCCGTACCAGCTTTGGCTCATCGTCGTCATCGTGTCGGCCATAAGCTTCATCGGGTACTTCCTGGTAAAATGGTTCGGAGCCGACCTGGGGCTGGCGCTCACGGGCGTCGTGGGCGGCCTGGCGTCAAGCACGGCGGTGACAACCGCCATGGCCACGCGCACGAAGGAGTCGAAGGGCATCGAGTACCCGGCGGCGACGTCTTCGACGCTGGCTAACACTGTGATGTTCCTCCGGGTCCTGTTCCTGGTCGCCATCTTTTACCCCGCGCTGGTCATGCACGTCATTTTGCCGCTGGGCGCCATGTTCGTCAGCGGCGTACTGGTAGCATCGTACTTTTACATAAGGGGCCGCGGAGACCATAAAGCCGACCCCATCAAGCTATCCACGCCCTTCAGCATCGGGCCGGCGCTGGCCTTCGGCGTGTTCGTCGCGGTCATCATGTTCGTGTCGAAAGCAGCGTTAGTGTATTTAGGCAACTATGGCCTATACCTGACGTCGATGTTCGCGGGGCTCGCCGATACGAACGCCATCACAGTGTCCGTGTCGCAGCTGGCCGCCAGCGGCACGGCGAGCATTTCAACGGCGGTCATCGCCATCATGCTCGCCGTATTCGTGAACGTGGCAGTGCACAGCGTCTACGCCTTCTATTTCGGGACCCGGAAGTTCGGGCTCTATACGGCCATCATGGCGACCGTGGTCATTGTCGTGGGCGCAGTCGTCATGCTGCTGACGCTCTGATCAGCCTTTTTTACAGCTTAGCCCTGCGGCGTCCGCGATGTTCTCGGCAGCGTCCTCTATGCTCATGTTGGCGGCCTTCGCTGCCTTCTCCAGGTCATCGATGGTTATCAGGCTCGGGTTATTATGCCTGTCGTGGTGCATTCCGCATCCGCAGCTAATACACAAGATATCCACCCTGAAATTATTCGGCCGGCAGAATGATAAATCATGGCAATGCATTGAGCCGGCTCAATAGACGATATTCACTTCCAGGTTGCCCCGCTTACCCACGACGTTGACCAGCGTGCTCTCGCCTTCCCGCTTGAACTCGAGCTCCGTGTAGGCGTCGCCCACGATGATCTTGCCGATCTTCACGGTGCGCAGCCATGGCGGCAGCTTTGGCTTATAGAGCGTAAGGCGCGTGTTCAGCGCGTCCGGGATAAAGCCCAAGGACGCGGAAAGCATGTAAGGTATTGACCCCGCGGACCACGCCTGCGGGCTGCAGGCGACGGGGTACTTTATGGGCACGTCGTACTCCCCGCGCTGGAAGCCGCCGAACAGCTCCGGCAGGCGATAGATGGGGTAGAACCCGGCCGCCTCGTACATGCAGGTGAAAAGCACGGCGAGCTCCTCCTTGAAGCCGTACCTGTTCAGGCCCATGCAGATGAGCGAGTTATCGTGGGGCCAGATGGTGCCGTTATGGTAGCCCAGGGGGTTATAGCGCTTCTCATTCGAGGAAAGGGTGCGGATGCCCCACCCGGAGAACATGTCCTTCTGGAAGATCCGGCCGACGACCAGGCGGGCTTTTTCGGGCTCTATGATCTCGCTCCAGAGCGCCTGGGCCGGGTTCGACGAGATCACGTCGCACTGGCCATTCTTATCCAGGGCCTCGGCGAAGTATTTCCTGTCCTCCATCCAGAAATCGTTGTTGAATTTCCACCGCAGGTTCACCGCGTCCTGCCGGAGGCGGTCGGCATCCTCGTGCCGGCCGGCGCGGTCGAGCAGGTTCGCGATCCGCCGCCGGGCCATATAGGCGTATCCCTGCACCTCGGCCGCGGCGATTGGATGGACGGCCAGGCTGCCGTCCGCGTGGCTCATGGAGTCCCAGGAGTCCTTCCAGCTCTGGTTGTAGAGGCCCTTCGAAGAGCGCTGCGTATATGAGAGCAGGCCCGAGCCATCCAGGTCCCCGTACTCGTAGATCCACTTCAGGGCCGCGTCAACGTTCCCGCTCAGGTCGTTGAACAGGCGCATATCGCCCGTCCAGTCTATATACTCCGCTAAAAGTATCAGGAACAGGGGCGTCGAGTCCACGCTGCCATAGTAAGGCGTATCGGGGATGTTGTTGAGGTTCGCCTGCTCGCCCACCCGTAGCTCGTGGAGGATCTTGCCGGGCCGCTCGTCCCTCCAGTCGTCTGCCTTCCGGCCCTGGTAGCCCGCCAGCACCCTCAGCGTGCTTCTCGCCACTTCTGGGTTATATGGCATGACCTGCATGGCGGAGATGATGCTGTCCCGCCCGAAGAGGGCGTCATACCAGGGCACGCCGGCGGAATAGAAAATGTCCACGGGCTGGCCCATGTAGAGCATCCGGAGGTCCGATAGCGAGCGCAGGAATATTTTGTTAAAGATGCCGTTGTCGGTCTGGATGTTGCTGCAGCACTCCATCGTGTCCGCGTAGGAGGCCCGGATGCCTTTTATGCGCCGCTGAAGCTGGCGGTCGTCCACGGCCGAGGGCGTATCCGGAGGCATGTCCTCGACCTGGATGCGAAGGCGGATGGCCTCCTGTTCCCTGGGCTTTATGTGAAGATTGAAAACCGCCTCGCCATCGCGTACGGCGGAAGGGAGAGGGTCGAAGATAATGCGGGTATTCCGGCGGTGCCCGTCCTCGCCAAGATATCGAAGCGTCAGCTGCCCTTTCTCGTATGCCGGGGGCAGTACTCGGCCGTTCGTGGGATGGGTCATGCCCCTTACCGTGAATATATCGTCGAAGTCCGAGTCGAACGCCAGGGAGAGCTCCACGGCCGCCTCGAACTCGTTATAGTTCGTGATGGAGATCTTCTCGTCCAGGATTCCGGGGATGATACGGTCCCGGCGTATGCTCAGCGTCTCCTTTTCGACCTGCCGCCCGTTCTCGTCCTTATAGCGAGCGTTCGTCATGACCGTGAAGGACGCGTAGCCCTTCTCGTCGCTCGACAGGATGTCCGTGGGCGTCCGGCCGTTGCACCGCAGCGTATAGCCGCTCAGGAACCGGCAGTCCCTGTAATAGAGGCCGAAGCCGTGGTTCTCCTCGATGGGGACGTCGCCGTTCTTCGCCGTGACCAGCGTGAGGGCGCCGTCCCTTATCACCAGCGCGCCCAGGATGTCCTTTACCCGGGTGTGCGCCTCGTGTATCTTTCTGCGGTCCACGATCCCGGGGGGCTGTTCCAGCGCCATGATATCACCGCAGGCCGTACTTCATCTTCGTCCCGTCCGGTATGCCCGCCTCCGGCGGGTACCCCATCTTTTCCCAGTATCCTGGCTCCTCAGAGCCCACGAAGCTGATGCGCTGAAGCCACTTCACCGACTTATAGGCGAGCTTGAATGGCACGACCAGCCTTAACGGCCCGCCGTTCTCCGCGGGCAGTTCGCCGTCCTCGTAGCCGTATGCCAGCATAGTCCGGTCGTCCATGGCGTCCTTGATAAATAAGCTGTCCGTGTACTCGCTGCAGGAGTAGAACGTCAGCCAGCACGCCTCCGGCAGCGGCTTCACGTCCTCGATTATCCGGCGCAGCCGGACGCCCTTCCACTTCACCCACATGTCCCAGCCCTCCACGCAGACGAAGGGCACCGTGGCCTCAGCCGGCTCGAGCGCCCGGATCTCCTGAATGGAGTAAGTCCGGGGGCGCTCTACCATTCCATCCACCTTGAGCCGCCATTGCCCAGGATCGGCGATGGGCGGGCCCTCGATATCCAGGGCAGGCAGTTTCCTCAGCATAAAAATGACCCCGGTATAATGAATGCGGCGTGTCGTTATAATATTAAAGCGCGTCCTGCGGCGCCAGAGAAAATAGTCTAAAAAAGCGTTTTTCGGTCCCATGCGCTTAAAACGCCTGCCGGGGGGCCTTAGGGATCCCTCCGGCATGACGGCGTTTTGCTGCGGCTATGCCTGGCCGTTATCCGCCCTGATCAGGGGTCGAAGATCGGGGAATAGCTGATGAACGGCGATATGTGCGGCGGGCACAGTATCGGCAGAACGAAGTCCGGTGACTCGAACGACGGGGTCTGCGGGCCGTACAGCTTAATCGAAGTCTGGATCGCCGGGCCGCCGAGCGAGATCGTGTTCGCCAGGATCTGGTTCGTCTGCGGGGCCGGGCAAGCCGGGAACGAGAAGCACGGCACGACGCACGAAGGTTCCACGATGGGGACCTGGTTCACCGTGGGAACGCAGACATTGGTATAGCTGACACCGGTCGTACCTTCTACCGCCCCAGCCATTAATGAGCCTGCCAGTAAGAAAATACTGGCTAAGGCCACTGCTATTAAAAGTTTTACCCTCATAATCAATACCCTCCTTAGTTAAACAATACTCGACGCGTTAGAATAAAAATCTTATATGGGGTAAAGGCATCTTTTTAGGTGTTAAACCTTTAATTTAGCATAAATATGGCATGGATAATAACGAGAAGCCGGACAATGACAACGGTAAAAATAATTAGAGGGGCTTTGGAAGCACCAGATGCCTGCTAATTATTCGAGCGGCTTTGGCAACACCATGCCGCCGAACGGAGACACCAGCACTTTCGCCCCCGGGCCATGCTTCTTCAGGGCGTCTTCCAGGGCTTCCTGGGGCGACTTCGCAGGGATGACGAACATCTTGCGCACAGTCTCTTCCGGTATCTCGGAGATGAGGTCTATTTCGCACTTCATCGCGGTCTTCGCGATGACGGACGCCTTATGGCCGCCGAGCTCGAAATGCTCGTCCATGCGCCGGGCCTGTGCTTCTATTGTCGTGGCCTCGTCCACCCAGCAGGCGAACACGTCGTTGCCCAGACATTCCTGGCACCGGGCCACGAGGATCATCGTGCCGCCGTTCCGGACGGCGTGCTTGCAGTTATCCATGGCCTTCTGCGCCTGGTACATGTTGATGTCCTTGGGGTAACCGCCGGCGCTGGTGATGACGATGTCGGCCTTTTGCACATTGACACTGTACATGCTGTCCACGTACTTGACGCCCTCCCGGTGGGCCTTCATGACGTCCCCTGCGACCGCCGCGACGATCTCTTTCTTGCTGTTGAGCACCACGTCGAGTAAAAATCCTATCTTCAGCATGCCGGGGACCTCGTCGATTTCCTGGCGTATCGGGCCGTCCAGCCGTCCCGTCTCGGCCTTCGGGCTGACCATCATCGCGTGGTTGACCTCTATGGTATCGTGGCTCGCGCACCCGGGCAGTACGGCCTTGACGCCACCCGAATAGCCCGCAAAATAGTGGTACTCGGTGTTCCCCGTGCACACGATGAAGTCGGCGTCCACGACCTCCCTGAATATCTCGATGCGGTGGCCGAAGCTTGAGGTGCCGATGTACTTGCAGTCGTGCCTGTCGTGGTCGACGTTCCGGACGCGGCCGTAGGCCGGGCCCATGAGCGCCTTCTGCTCCTCCGGCGTGGAGTTCCGGTGGCTGCCCAGCGCGATGACCACGGTGATGTCCTTATCGGGGACGCCGCCGGCGTTGATCTCGTCCAGCAGGATGGGCAGGAATTTGTACGAGGGGCAGGGCCGGGTCGCGTCGCTGATGATAACCACGACCTTCATGCCCGCCTTCACCTTTTCCCGGAGCTTCGGCGAGCCGATCGGGCTCTCCAGTGCCCGCCGTATCTCCGCCTGCTCGTCCTTGACGCCCGTAAGCTCCTTTGGCAGGATGATCCCCGCTAAATTCTCGTCGGGCACGTTCACTTCAAAGTGGCCTTTCCCGTATTTCAGATCGACTGTCGTCATCAGACTCACCTAGATCAGCGACATTAACACCAGCTCCGAGATGTCGAGCGTCTTGCCGCCCGCGTCCCGTAGGTTCGCGTTGCACATGGGGCATGCCGTAATGATGTAATCGATATTCTCGGGGGCCTCCGAGAGCCTTTTCCTCGCGACACTTCTGGCCAGGTCCCCGTAGCCGCGGCGTACGCCTCCTCCGCCCCCGCAGCAGCGGGCGTTCTGCCGCGACGTGGCCATCTCCTCGAACTCGCAGATGCGCTTGATTATTTCGCGGGGTTCATCATAAACTTTCATACACCTGCCCAGGTGGCAGGGGTCGTGATAGCTCACCCTGTACGGGAGCCGCTTGAGCGGCAGCTCGTCGATGTGCCGCGCGACGAACTGCGTCGCGTGGAGCACCTCGATGCCCAGGCTCTCCTTCAGCGTCTTATAGCACCCGGCGCACCCGGTGACCAGCATCTTCGCGCCGCTCATGCATATTTCATTCATATTGTGCTCGAGAGCCGGCGAGTCGCCGCCCAGGCGGAGCAGCGGCGAGCCGCAGCACCGCTCGTCGTCGAGCACCCGGGCCCCAAAGCGGCTTAATATCTTTAAATTCGCCAGGGCGGCCTGCTGCTGCCTGTAGGAGGTTAGGCAGCCGACCCAGTATATGATGTCCGTTTTACCCTTCAGCCTCATCTCTTCCGGCACCCATGCGTTCCTGGGGCCAGGATCGCCCAGGGAGTTCCCGTGCTTCGTGATATTCTCGAGGATGGTATCGTAATATGGCGGCGATGCGCCCCGCCCGATCATCTCGCGCCGGGCCGCTTCCATGACCTCGTCGGGCTTTGCCCCCGAGGGGCAGGTCGAGGTGCATATGGAGCACGTGAGGCAGGTGTAGAACGACCTTTTCATGGCCTCAGAGGGCTGCGCTCCCTCCGCCAGCGCCCGGGCGAGCAGCATCCGGCCCCGGGAGCTGGTCGACTCCCAGCCCAGTTCATCGTGAATCGGGCATAGCGCCGTGCATCGGCCGCATCTTGTGCACTTGATGATGTCCTCGATGTGATCCTGGATCATAATGTTACCTTTACATGCCCATCTTGCCGGGGTTCATGATGTTCTGCGGGTCCACCGCTCTTTTTATGGCCTTCATGACCTCATAGCCTTTCCCATGGGCCCGCGCCATGTAATCGGCCCGTATAATGCCGACGCCATGCTCGGCGGGCAGCGTACCGCCAAGGCTGAGGACAACGTCGTAGATATCCTCCTTGACCGCGTGGACCTTCTTCCACTCGCCCTCGTCCCGGGGGTTGATCGCGATGCCTGTGTGCAGGTTGCCGTCCCCTATGTGGCCGTACGTGACCAGGGACATGCCGTGTTTCCGCCCTATCTCCTGGATCTTCTTGAGCATGAAGGGCACGTCCTTGATGGGCACCCCGATGTCCTCGGCCTCATAGACCCGGACCTTGCCAGGGTTCAGCCTGGTAATGGCCACGCCCACGAGCCGCCTGGCCGACCAGAGCCGCTCTTCCTCGCTCTTGTTTTTAGCGACCCGCGTCTTTCCGCCGCAGCGCTCGCAGGCATCACAGACCTGGCCGACTTCTCTTTTAACGCTCTCACGATAGCCGTCCATCTCGAACAGGAGCATGGCGTCCACGTCCGGTACCTCCAGCGTGGGGTCGATCTCTTTTACGGCTCTGATGGCGCTGCGGTCCATGATCTCCATGGCCGCGGGTATGACGCCCGAGGATAGCACCGTCACGGCCGCTTTCCCCGCGTCCTCGATGCGGCCGAACGTGGCCATTAAAATGGACCTCGTCTCGGGGAGCGGGTGGATCTTGAGGCGGGCTTTTGTTACGACTCCCAGCGTGCCCTCGCTGCCAATAAAAAGGTGAGTGAGATCGTAGCCCGAGGACGTCTTAGGCGCCTTACAGCCCGTGTTGATGATGTCGCCGTTGGGCAGCACGACCTCCAGGCCGAGTACATAGTCTTTGACCGTGCCGTATTTGACGGAGTGCATGCCGCTCCCCCCGTTGGCGATGAGGCCGCCCACGGTGCACATGTCGCTGCTCCCGGGGTCCGGGGGGAAGAAGAAGCCGTGCTTCATGAGCTCACTGTTCAGGTCCTTGTGGATGATCCCCGGCTCGATGACCACCTGGAGGTTCTCGATCTCCAGCTCCAGGATACGGTTCATGCCCGTCATGTCGAGGACTATGCCGCCCTTCACGGGCACCGAGCCGCCGGTCAGCCCGCTCGCCGAGCCCCGGGCCACGATGGGCGTACCGTATCTGCCGGCCAGCTTTACTATTTCGGCGAGCTCTTCGGAGCTCTTTGGCCTTACCACGAAATCGGCGTTACCCCTGACGTATGACGAGTCGAACGAATAACAGTATAGCTCCCCCGGGTCCCGGGTCACCCGGTCCGGGCCCACGATGGCTTGTAGCTCCTCGAACAAAGCACCCTCTCGGTCTATGAGTTAATGAAAGTCCTATAAATAAATTGTTAATGGCACGCTGAAAAATAAATAATCCATTTTTATAGACCCAACGGCGACCTTACTCTTGCGACGATAAAACCCTCAGCGGATCTCCGTCGGGTCACTCGAAATGCCATACTATACGACGCGCATGATAGAGCGAGGGGAAAGCGGAAGCGCCCGCAGATTCGGCCAAGAACTTCTTGTGAATACTCCCCCTCTTCAGGAGAGCAGCAAGTGCGGGGTGATTTTTATGGTTCAGCACCGGGCGTTACAGCGGGTGATGCCAGAGCGTCCGGGGCGCTTTCCGCGGCGATGACGGTAATTGGCGAGGCGGCGTCATGGCAGTGACGGCCCTCTCGCGTCCCTCCTTACCCTCATATACCCCTCTATAACATGTTCCGATGTTTCAGGTTATAAAATTAATATGGAAATAAGGCATCTTTCCAGAAGTTCAATCTATTATTCAGCGAAAAGCTATAAAAGCCGGAGCTACGCCGGCCGCTAATGCGGTGCGGCGCCGAACCTTCGAGAATGAGATTTAAGTACTCCCGCCTATAACGATATTGGTGATATCGATATGGGACCAATATTGTTCGATGACCTGGACATGGAAGCGAAGAAACGGGCACTGGCCGCCTACAAGGAGCTCGTCTACCCGGAGCTCGGAGAGGGCTACAGCGCCGGGGACCTGGTGGAGCTGATCGGGCCGTTCACCGACGACGACTCACTCATAAAGGAGATCCGCACGCTGGGCATCGTCTTCACGAAGGATGGCTCGCCCGTCACTGACGATGAAATGCTGTTCATCTCATACCATGACGACGAAAGTGTTACGCTGGTCCACCTGGAAACCAATGACATACGGTCCTTTAAGCCGCACTACCTGCGCTATATGGCCCGCAAAATGGACCGGGCCATACTATAGGCTCAACGTATGCCGGTATCGAAGTCGACGTCCACTACCGTTGTCCTGCCCGCCTCGACGTTCACCTGCTTCGGCAGAGGGCTGGCACGGCCGATGCCCTGGCGTAGGTAGTCCAGCACATACGTGCCCGGCTGGAGGGATACGCTATACTTGCCATAGTAGCCCGCGGGGACGATATCGACGTCGGCGACCTTAGTCGTGCCGTCCGATGCGTAGACGACAAGGTGGCGGCTGGTGAAGACTTCCGGCGGCGGCAGGATGGGCGTCGCATCGACTCGCTCTACCGGTGTCAGGGGACCCACGGTGACGTTGCCCGCGAGCGTGCCATACTCGCCCGAGGCGCCCGTTACGCAGCCAGAGCTCATGGCTCCAGCCACTGCCATTACAGCCAGAAGAATGACTGTTTTAACTCTCATCAGAGGAAAATCGGGGCCATAGAATATAGGCATTCCGTAAGCTACGGCCGATACCGCGGTTATGCGGAGATAGCAATCTTTTTAACGAATAGCCGGTATAGGTAGGATGGAGAGTCTTACCAATGGTTTCGACCATCGTTGTGGGTGGGTTTTTTGGCGACGAAGGCAAGGGCAAGATCGTTGCCCACATCGCCTATGCGGAGCACCCCTCCATCATCGCGAGGGGAGGCGTGGGCCCGAACGCCGGACACACCGTCTTCAAGGATGGGGTCAAGTACGGGGTCCGCATGGTCCCCTCAGGATTCGTTTACGATAAAGCGCGTCTTTTAATCGGCGCCGGCGTCCTCGTCGACCCGGTCGTCCTGGACCGCGAAGTCAAGCTTTTAGAGTGCGGCGACCGCATCGGCGTCGATTATCGCTGCTCCATCATCGAGGAGAAGCACATCGAGGAGGACAGGAACACCGAGCGCCTGGCCAAGAAGATCGGCACCACGGGCACCGGCTGCGGGCCGGCCAACAAGGAGCGCGTCATGCGCAGCGCAAAGCAGGCCGCGGACGTGGATTCCCTTAAAAAATACCTCACCGACGTGTCCCAGGAGTGCAACGCCGCCCTGGACCGAGGCGAGAACATCATCATCGAGGGCTCCCAGGGTTTTGGAATTTCTCTGTATTATGGCACTTATCCCTTCGTCACGTCGAAGGACACCTCAGCCTCCTCGCTGGCGGCCGACGTTGGCGTCGGGCCCACGAGGATCGACGAAGTGGTCGTCGTCTTCAAGGCGTTCCCGACCCGGGTCGGTGAGGGCCCCTTCGAGACGGAGATGACCCCCGAAGAGGCTCAAAAGCGAGGCATCGCCGAATTCGGCACCGTCACCGGAAGGGCCCGGCGCATCGGCTACTGGGACCCGAAGATGGCCCGCTACTCGGCCATGATCAACGGTGCCACCCAGGCGGCCATCACAGGCCTGGACAGGATCGACCCCCTGGTGAAGGGAGTCAGCGACTACGATAAGCTTACCGGGAAGGTCAAGGACTTCGTGAAGCAGGCCGAGAAGGACGCGGGCGTGCCGTTCACGCTGCTGTCCACGGGCCCTGGCCAGAACGATATCGTGGACCTTCGCGACTATAAGAAGTGATCTCATGAAAAAAGACCTGATGGACATCCTGTGCTGCCCTGTATGTAAGGGCGACCTGGAGCTGACTGTTAAAAAAGAGAGCGGCCCAGAAGTGATCGAGGGCACGCTCCACTGCAAGAAGTGTAACGAAAACTACCCAATAGAGGACGGCATACCTAATTTACTGCCGCCCGAGTTGCGATAGGACGGGTGAGCGAATGGGGCTGGATTCGGTGGAAGAGCTCAGCGGCTACGACGACGTGGACGCGGACCAGATATTCAACGGCGGGCGCATAGAGGGCGGAAGAGGCGGCGGCATGGGCAGCAACGAGGGACGCCGCAAGGGCAAGAAATCCCTGTCGTCCCGGAACACCTACCGTTCCCGATCGAAGCGCACCATGGGCCGTGGCTTTTCTTTCAACTTTCGGGGCTTCGAGGACACGGCCAAGATGCTGCTTGCCATATCCATCGGCGCGCTCGTGCTCTGCGGCATCGTGCTCTACGCTACCTTCGGCATGCACCTGCTGCCAGGCTTCTACGGCGCCCTTATCGCGTCTATCGTAGTCATGGCGCTTTTATTCTATACCGCATCGAAGCTCATCGGCACCAGATAAGCGGCTCAAAGCATAATAAGAATGCTCGAAGACGTTTTCAGCCTCAAAGTGGCTCGAAGTGGGCTCTAAGTTCCCTAAGACTTATTAAAAATCGTTGGTACCGCCTGGTGATTAAATAAAAATTCCGTGAGGCTTGGTGTAACCCTGGTGCCGCTTGTAAGCACTCTTGTTTCAACCACACCAGGTTTACACCAGGCGGCACCAACTTATTTTAAAATATTTGCTGTGTTGAATAAGTCAAGTTTTGTTAATTAGTAAACGATTACTAAGCTAGTTAATTTTTAAAAAAAATTTGCTGTGTTGAATTACTCCCGTATTTTAAGCTTTTTAAGAGACGGAGGGCACTATTTTCACCACAAAGGCACGAAGAGCACGGAGGCTCACAAAGTTTTCTTTTTAAATTAAGTTACAAAGTACACAAAGCTGGTTCATTGGCGATCAGGGCACGAAGGATACAAAGACACAGTGGAATGAACAAGAGCACTTTTTGCCCCTGTGCCATCATATCCTGTATCTTATAAGCTCAAAAAGCGGCTTTGTGTCCTTTGTCTCTTAATTATAAAAAAGTCTTTGTGGGCCTCCGTGCTCTTCGTGCCTTTGTGGTGAAAATAGTGTCCTTTGTACACTCTGAGACTTAAAAGGGCGTATTCAACAAAGCATAAAAATTGAAAAAGATAATCGGAAGCTATCGATAAATTTGGCTATTACGCAAATGATAAAAAT
>NZ_DATJPM010000037.1 GCF_035506375.1 Methanocella sp. | reverse complement strand
TGGCACTATCCAGACTTTTATATATGATCTTCTATCGAAACCTGCGTTTCCATTAATTTCATTGAGCGCAAAATTGTAAATCTAATCCACAACAAACGATTATCATTTAAAAAAGTATAACTTAATCGGCGATTTATCATCCTAAAACACGACCGTTAAGTATTATTGTAAACTATTTATAATAAAGCAAAGGCTAATAGATGAAGTCCCTGTTAACATTATCGTCGATTCGCTTTATCGGATGCCGGGAACGTTGAAGTGCAGTTTTTTTACTTATCCTTAATGCAATTCATGAGCATTTTCTGGCTATAACATGGTAAATATAGGTTACTTTATGCCGGCCTTACGGCCCCGGTATACCGCCCGACCGTTCGGGGGAAGAATAATGGAGCCCCCGACCAGGCAATAATCTACCTATTCCATGAAATATAACGTATAATTGACCTTATTTTAGCAAAATAACCATAAATGGTTGCTTAATAGTTATAATCGCTAAAAATTAGACTTATTTCTCCAGTAGTGCTTTAAAATACGCATAATATTAAACAACATATCCTACTATCAGATGTAATGGAGGAGGTAAGATAAACATGTTCAGGAAACTTATGATGGCACTAGCTGTAGTCCTCGTAGCGGCGGCATTCATACTTCCCGCGTCGGCCTGGTGGGGCACGTGGGGCGGCTGGGGCCCATGGGGCAGCGGTTTCGGCTGGAGTCCCTTTGGGACAGGCTTTTCGTCGTACACTACGTCGTCCACGTATACTGCCAGCTTCACCGGCGCCTCTGGCTTTGGCTGGGACGGCTTCGGCTGGGGTTCGCCGTATTGGGGCACCGGCTATGGCTTTGGCGGCTGCGGCTTCGGTGGCTACGGCCTCGGTGGCTACGGCCTCGGCGGCTTCGGTGGCTTCTGCTAGGGTGAGCGAATAAGCGAGTTGGTCGGGGATCGTCACAAATCCCTTTTCTATTTTATCGTTATTTTTTACCGGGCATTAATAATGGCTTAGAACTGGCCAGTTTTCACTAATTCGGCAGGCAATATTCAACACTATGTCGTGCCTCATTTCTAATGGGAGGAGTTGTGTAGATGTTCAAGAAACTGATTGCAGCAGTGACAGCTTTCGCCATATTTGCCGTAACGGCCCTTCCGGCCGCGGCCTGTGGCTTTGGCTTCGGCGTTGGCTTCGGCTTTGGGACTTTGGGGTTCGGTCCCTTTGGGCCATTCGGTCCTTTTGGCCCCTTCGGTGCCTTTGGCCCCTTCGGTGCCTTTGGCCCCTTCGGCTGGGGCTACTGGTAAGCTCTGATCTCAGGGAAGCTCGCTTCCCGTACTATTTTTTATATTTGCTTATTCATTAGAATACTATAGTTTATAACTCTATTAGAAAAGATTATAAGGCTAAAATATAGCTTATTTTAGGTAATTAAGCCTATAAATATCTCCGTTATTAATAATCGCTCTTAAAAGCCCCTATTTTCACTAAATGTACAGGCAATATTAAATGCCCCGGTTAGCATTTCCGTATTTGACAGGAGGTACTATACAGGTATGTTCAAGAGACTTTTAGCTTTGGGCGCGGCGGGCATCGCAATAACGCTTTCGACTTTGCCGGCCAGCGCATGGCTGGGCGGATTCGGCTGCGGCTCAGGATGCGGATGCGCCGGCCTAGGCATTTGTGGCGGCGTGCTGCCCGGCTGGTGGGGCCCGATCGCAGCTATGGGCTGGCCCATGGGACTCTTCGGTGGCCTGGGCTGCTGGTAAGCAGCCCTTTTTCCATTTTTATGAGGCGGGCATGTACGATATCTTAAACTACATCATGGGCTTCGGCACGATGTTCGATGCGGCTTTCGGTCATGGTACAGTGCTCGGCAGCGGGTTCGCTTTACTGGCTAAGTTCGGCTATCCACTTTGCGGCGGCTTCTGGTAATAACCCGTTTTAAGCCCGCGAAGCTTGCTAAGCCCGCGAAGACCGTTTCGAGCGCGAAATCCGCGAAGCTAACGCGAAGACCGCGAAGACTCTATTAAAGAAATTAATTATGACTTCTGTGTTGAATTACTCCCGTATTTTAAGCTTCATAAGGGCACGGAGGGCACTATTTTTCACCACAGAGGCACGAAGAGCACGGAGGCCCACAAAGTTTTCTTTTTAAATTAAGTTACAAAGAATCACAAAGCCGGTTCATTGACATCAGGGCACGAAGGATACAAAGACACAGTGGAATGAACATGATAGCACTTTTTGCCCCTGTGCCTTCATATCCTGTATCTTAAAAGTCCAAAAAGCGGCTTTGTGCCCTTTGTCTCTTAATTATAAAAAAGACTTTGTGGGCCTCCGTGCCCATAGTGCCTTTGTGGTGAAAAATAGTGCCTCCGTACACTCCGAGACTTAAAAGGGCATATTCAACACAGCAATTTCTTTAATAAGGTCTTCGCGGGCTTAGCAAGCTTCGCGGGCTTAAAAATTTAAAAAGACTATGCGTTGCCCATGTCGCGCACGCGCTGCCGCGCGTGGTCCACGTAGCTGGCGTACTGGGGCGGCGCACAGTCGATGAACTTCCGGTAGGCCTCGACGGCCATCGTATTCATGTTGGCCGTATCGAGGGCGAAGCCCAGGTTATAATATGCCTCGGCATAGTCCGGCCTGAGGCATACCGCGATGTTGTACTCGTCGATGGCCTCCTTGAGCAGACCTTTCTTGCCCAGGATCACGCCCAGGTTATAATGGGCGTTGGCGTCGTCTGCCTTCAGGCGGATCGTCTCCCGCAGCTCGCGGATGGCCTCGTCGACCAGGCCCTTGTTATCGTAAGCCAGGCCAAGGTTATAGTGAGCGTTGGCGTCGTCCGGCTGCAGGCGCAGCGCTTCCAGGTATTCGGAGACGGCGTCGTCCACAAGGCCGCGGTAGTCCAGGATGATGCCGAGGTTGTTATGGGCCCTGGCATAGTCGGGCTTGATATTCAAGGCCTCGCGATACTCCTTGATCGCCTCGTCAAGCTGGCCGCGGTTCGCCATGACCACGCCCAGGTTATAGTGCGTGTTGGCATCGTCGGGCTGGAGGCGCAGGGCCTCGAGTAATTCGGCGGCCGCATCGTCGTAAAGGCCTTTATAGTTATAGGCCAGGCCGAGGTAATAGTGGGCGTTGACTTCGTCCGGCTTCGACTGCAGGACGGACTTGAACTCGACAATGGCTTCATCCAGCAGGCCCTTTTTACCCAGGACAACGCCCAGATTATAGTGAACATTGGCGTCGTCCGGCACCATGTGGAGCGTTTCCCGCAGCTCGCGGATGGCGTCGTCGAGCATGTTCTTCTCGTTGAAAGCCATGCCCAGCTGGTACCGGGCATTGAAGTCCTCGGGCCTGAGCCAGATGACCTCTCTGAATTCCTTTATTGCCTCATCCAGCAGGCCCTTCTTCACGAGGGCCATGCCGAGGTTATAATGATAGCCGGGCTCATCGGAACGCTGCTCGATGGCGATGGTGTATTCGCCGATAGCTTCATCCAGCAGGCCCTTCTTATCCAGGACGACCGCCAGGTTGAAGTGCGCTTCCGAGTACTCGGGCCGGATCCTGAGGGCCTCTTTAAATTCACGGACGGCCTCGTCGACCATGCCCTTATCGTTAAGCGCCAGCGCCAGGTTATTATGCGCCTGTGCGTCCTCGGGCTTGAGCCGGACAACTTCAATATACTCACGAATGGCGTTGTCGACCAGGCCCTTCTTATTCAGCGCCAGGCCCAGATAATAGTGAGCGTTCGCATCCTCGGGGCGCAAATGAACCGCCTCCCGGAACTCCCGGATGGATTCGTCGACCATGCTCTTTTTACCATAGATCGTGGCCAGGTTATAGTGCGCTTCCGCATAGTCCGGCCGCAGTCTCACGGCTTCCTTGTACTCGCGGATGGCGTCGTCGAGCATGCCTTTCTTACCAAAGACGACGGCCAGGTTGTAGAATGCTTCGGCGAGGTCCGGCTTCAGGCGGTAAGCCTCGCGGAACTCCCGGATTGCATGGTCCAGCAGGCCCTTCTTGCTCAGCGCCAGGCCCAGGTTATAGTGCGCTTCCGGATCGTCGGGCTTCAGCCAGACGACCTCCCGGAACTCTTTAATGGTATCTTCCAGGAATCCCTTGTCGTCGAGCGCCACGCCCAGGTTATTCCGCGCCTTCACGTCGTCGGGCTTGAGCCGCAGGGCTTCCCGGTATTCCCGGATAGCATCATCCAGCTGGCCTTTATAGTCGTAGGCCAGCCCGAGATTGTAATGGGCTTCGGCATAGTCGGGGCGGAGCCTGATGGCGTCCTTGAGCTCGCGGATCGCGTCGTCCATGAGGTTCTTCTTTCCGAAGACCACGCCCAGATTATAATGGGCTTCGGCATAGTTTGGCCTCAGCCAGATGGCTTCCCGTAATTCCTTGATCGCGTCGTCCAGGGCGCCTTTACTGCAAAAGACGTAGCCGAGCTTGAAGTGAGCCTCCGCGTAATTGGGCTTGATCTTGACCGCGTCCTTGAATTCCTGGGCGGCCTCGTCCAGGGCGTTCCTGGATGCCAGGGCGACACCAAGATTATAATGTGCTTCCGAGTCGTCGGGCCTGAGCCTGACTGCAGCATAATACTCCTTGATGGCCTCGTCAATCTGGCCCCGGTAATCCAGCAGAATGCCCAGATTGTTATGCGCTTTTGCATAGTCGGGCTTGATCCTCACGGCCTCGCGGTATTCGCGGATTGCCTGGTCGAACAGGCCTTTCTTGCTCAGGGCCAGGCCGAGGTTATAGTGACCCTCGGCGTCGTCGGGCTTCAGCCAGACGGACTCGCGGAATTCCACGATGGCCTCGTCGACCAGGCCCTTATAGTCGAGCGATACGCCTAAATTATAGTGCGCTTCGGCGTCGTCGGGCTTGAGCTCGATGGCGTCACGGAATGCCTTGATGGCGTCGTCGAGCAGGCCCTTCTTACCGAGCACGACGCCCATGTTATAGTGAACTTCCGGATAGTCGGGGTTTATCCTGAGCGCGTCCTTGAATTCTTTAACCGCTTCATCGAGCTGGTTTCGCTTTCCTAGCGCGATGCCCAGGTTATAGTGAGCTCTTGCATAGTCGGGGTTCAGTCTCAGGGATTCACGGTATTCCTTAATGGCATCGTCGATAAAGCCTTTATCGTCCAGCGCCACGCCCAGGTTATAGTGCGCTTCGGGGAAATCCGGGTTCAGCCTTACGGCCTCTCGGAACTCCCGGATGGCATCGTCCAGCAGGCCTTTATCGTCCAGGGCCACGGCCAGATTATAGTGGGCCTCCGCATAGTCCGGCTTCTGCCGTACCGCTTCCGAATACTCCCGTATCGCCTCATCTAAGACGAGCTTTACATCCTGTATCGAATCGATGCTCGAACGAACATCCACGCTATACGCTACACTAGCCCGGGGGTTGACTGCCCGCTGCATGAATGGTTCGTTCTTGTGCTTCGAATTCCCTGTAATTATATCGAAGAAGCTTTTTATCCCGCTCATTCACAAGAACCCCTTTTTGTCCCCCAATAGGCCCCCTGTTCGTTTTTTCTCGATGCGATACACATGCGAAGCAATGGCTTATTGTATATAAGTAGCGATTTATTCTAATTGGAACATTATTTCGAGTTGCTTCGCAACCGCTTATCATACTAATTGCCATTGTATTATGGGGTATTAAATATTTCTGTGCTTCAAAAAATTGTAACAAATAATTCCACATTTAAAAGTGACCAAATTTATTTGTTTTAAATAAAATAAAATATTTAGGTACTCAAGATACGACCTTGTTCCTGAGCATGCCGATATTCTCGACCTCGATCTCGATCGTGTCGCCTGGCTTCATGGGGCCGACCCCAGGAGGCGTGCCTGTCGCGATGACGTCCCCGGCCTCAAGGGTCATGACGCCGGATATGAACTCGACAAGACTGTATACATTGAAGATCATGTCCTTCGTGTTCGAGCTCTGCCTGGCCTCGCCGTTCAGCTTCGCCTTGATATTCAGGCTCAGCGGATCGATGTCGGTGGATATGAATGGCCCGATGGGCGAGAACGTGTCGAAGCTCTTGGCACGAGTCCACTGGATGTCTTTTCTCTGAAGGTCCCGTGCCGTGACATCGTTGAAACACGTGTAGCCTAATATATGGTCCTTCGCCTTTTCCTTCTTAACATGCCGTGTCCGCCGGCTGATGACGACGGCCAGCTCGGCCTCGTAGTCCACGCGCTGCGACTGTTTAGGATAAACGATATTTTCTTCATTTGCGATAAGGCTGGAAGGCGGCTTCAAGAATAGGACGGGCTCTTCGGGAATACGCTCGTTCAGCTCCTTCGCATGCTCGACGTAATTGCACCCGACACAGACGATCTTGCTCGGTGTGCAGGGGGGCAGGATTTTCACTTCATCCAGCTTATATTCCTTGCCGCCAAGCATTGAGTGAACCTTACCCTCGATAACTTCTCCGGTGAATACCCTGTGATTATACCTGAACCTTCCGATAAATGTCATAGTTTCATCCTCCTGCCGCTCGCATCCCGGGCATATTTTCCGAATTCGGCGTCTAAAAGAACATTCCCCATGAATACGGGACCGTCCTTGCATACCCTCAGTCCGTCGGGGTCTATGCAGCAGCTCCCGCATACGCCAATGCCGCATTTCAGGTATCGCTGTATGCTGAACTGCGCGCAGGGCGCCAGCTTATGCCCGTCCAGGATGCTCAGGACCCGGTACATCATCTTTTCCGGGCCACAACAATATATTTGGGTGTACTTGCTTAAGTCCATGTTGGTCATCAGGCCCGTGACAAAGCCCTTCTGGCCATAAGTCCCGTCGTCCGTGGCGATAAACGTTTCTCCGGCCTTCCTGAACCTCCCCTCAAAATGGACCTCTTCCTTGTTACGATAGCCGGCCAGCGTCGTGACCTTTACGCCTATGGAGGCAGCCTTCTCCGCCAGCGGCGCCAGCGGCGCCGAGCCCACGCCGCCCGAAATGAGCAGTATATCCTCGCCGACAAGCTCCCAGCCGTTACCGTAGGGGCCGCGAATGCCCAGGGAGTCGCCTTCCTTGAGCCTGAACATAGCTTCGGTAGCATCGCCGACCTTTTGCACGGTGATGGCATCGTCATACGAGAGCGTCATGGGCACCTCGTCCACGCCTCTAGCCCAGACCATTAAAAATTGGCCGGGCTTGCCCCGGAGCCAGTCGGACGTATCCAGCCTGTAGGTGCGGATCGTCGGCGTCTCCTCGACGATCTCGAGTATTTTAGCACTTATCGGCCTCATGCTTCACCACCCGGTACGCCATTCCGATCAGGTCTTCAAGCTTCAGGCTCTTTCGGTCCAGATAGTCGGATAGTCCCATGGATACCGACGCAAAGATGCCGATATCATCGTATACTGCGGATCCGATTTCTATTGCTGCCGCCCCGGCCATCAGAAGCTCGACGGCATCGGCCCAGTTAGATACGCCGCCGACGCCGATTATCGGTATATCGAGGGCCGCGTACAGATCGTAGATGCAGCGTACTGCCACAGGCTTAATGGCCGAACCGGAGAGGCCGCCATGGATATTGCCCAGTATCGGGTAGCCGCTGTCGATATCGATGGCCATGGCCTTGACCGTGTTAATGGCCACGACCGCGTCGGCGCCGCCTTCCTGAGCCGCCCGGCCTATGGCCGTTATATCGGTGACGTTCGGCGTCAGCTTGACCCAGACCGGGGCTTTCACCGCGCTCTTTACGGTACGCGTTATGGCTCTTACAAGCGCAGGGTCTGTGCCCACCTGCATGCCGTAGCCTATCGCATGCGGACAGCTCACGTTGAGCTCGTAAGCCGATGCGCCCGGCAGGCCTTTTGCCACTTCCTTAAACTCAGCCTCGGTAGCCCCGAAGATGCTCGCGATGACGGGCACGCCCGATTCCTTCGCGATCTCCAGTTCCGGTAAAAATTCCTCATAAGATGGATTGGGCAGGCCCATGGCGTTAATGTAGCCGCACTCCAGTTTTACCATGGACGGGTTGGGGTGGCCAGGCTTGGGCTCGACTCCGATAGACTTGGTGACGACGGCGCCCGCGCCCATGGATGCCACTCTCTTGAGCGACGCCCCGGTGGTGCCTAATATGCCGGCTGCCAGTATCGTAGGGTTGGCCAGCGTCAGGCCGCCCGTTTCGACAGTTAGTTTCATGCCTGCTCATCTAAGAAGAGGTATCCTGCAAATATAGTTTTTGTCTCTTCTAATGCCACTACACAAATCCTTATATAACGACCTTTAGCGAAACATATTTTAGATGTATGCGGACGTGAAAAAACGCAGACATTCGGTCCAGAAAGAGGAAGAGATAGAAGAGTTTATTTTTGCGCGATGACCGGTGCCTCTTCCGAGTTTTTCTTATATTCCTTGCCGATAAAGAAGCCCCTGCCGATGACATCGCCCATGCTATAGTACATCCACTTGGGGAACGTCAGTATGATGGGGTCGATCTTCTTGATATCGGGCCGGTCCTCGGTCATGCATTCCTTATCGATAAAAACATCCATGATCTCCGCAATATGGAGCGTCCGGTTCGGGAGGTCTATTGACTTAAAGAGCTTGCACTCCATGTTGACCGGGAAGTCTTTGATCATCGGGGCCGTGCCAAGCTTGCCGTAGAAGATCTCGAACAGTGCCGACTTATCGACCTTCGAGCCCGAGACGATGCCGCAGTAGTCCGTAACGACCATCTGCTTCGTATTCGGTACGTTAACGCTGAACGTATTGTTCTCCAGGATTCCCAGGTTCGTATACTTCTTCTGGCCGATGGCGACCGTTAACATGGGCGGGCTGATGTTGGTAAAGCCGGTCCATCCGACGGTCATGAAGTTAGGCTTTCCTTTAACGTTAGCGCCCACCAGCACCGTGGGAGTAGGCATCATAAAAGGGACGTTATGTATCGATATTTTCTCCATGGCATCACCAATAGTTTATCAGCTTAGTATATAATAGATTTTTCTATAAGGCTTATTATCTAAATCGTTCTATGGCCTTATATATGTCATGTAAGATATATCCTATAATATACGTTTTATAAAATATACTTAAAGTCATAATAACAATCGTCTCATTCGAAAATACATTCTTCTCTGGCAATATTTATGTAGTATAAGCGATTTTTATATAATAGCTTATCTAGCGGTCAAAATATCTATTGGGGGCATATATGCCATCGCAAGTAAATCCTCAGAAATGCAGCGGATGCGGCACGTGCGCAGAGAAGTGTCCGGAGGAGGCCATAACCATGGATCTCATACCTTACGTCGACCCGGATAAATGCACCGAATGCGGAATATGTGTCATAATATGCCAGTATGGGGCAAGGGATATCGAGGAAGTCATGAAATATGTAAACCGCATGGCTTCCCATTAGCAGGCTTTTTTTATCAATTTGAATATATAGAATCTAAACGCCAATCTTCTGCGACAGGATGCTTACGCGCCAGTCCTGGTTCTCCTTAAGCATCAGGTCGTTAGCCCTCTCGAGCAGTTTACCCAGGGTCTCCCTATCGCCCGCAAGGCGCATCTGCTGGCTTATGGAAAACAGCGGCGCGATCATCTGGCTATAGCGCTCGGCGTTCCGCTTGTATTCCCGGTGCAGCTGGAAGCCCACGAGCAGGGCGCCCACCGTGGGGAAAACGATACCGATGAACGTGAGGTAATTCGCGTTGGCCAGGAATTCGGGCAACAGCTCCTCGAGCTCCGAGGCGTGCATGAACGACGCGATGAGGGTGGCTATGAACATGGCATATCCCGTCAGATCCAGCACTTCCATCCTATGCTTGTTCTTCTCGTACTTGCTGCTATAGAAGGAGAGCTGATCATCCACCCAGGCTTCCAGCAGGAACTTTTTCGAGGCCTCGAAAGGCACGTCCGATGAGAGCTTTTGCCTTGAATTTAGAGTCCAGCCGAAGGCCTTCACGATCCAGTAGTCCGACTGCTGGGAAATCGTAAAATACGGCGGATATTTCAAGGGCGTGAACTCGATGCCCGCCGTGGACAGGAAGATGGCGATGCGCAGCCGCTCGGCCAGAAAGCGATAATCGATCCAGTTCCGGTGGATTTTAAAATGCTCGAGGCCCCACAGGAGGATCAGCACGCACAGGATAATGAAAAACTCGACCCAGATGAGGTAATATGGCGGGCCCGGGATAAATAGCGTCTGGATGGCGACGGCGATGACGGCCAGCGCCGAAAAGAGGTAGATGAGGGCGCCGGCCCAATTATAATAGGCTTGATAGCGCTTGGCCAGCAGGCTGGCCCGGGCATACTTGGGCAGCAGGTCCTCCTTCATGGGCAGGAGCCGCTCCCGGGGCAGGCCCGCCTTTTCCGACTTCTTCTCCAGCGATTCGAAGCGCCGATCCACGTATTCTTCGAATGTCTTCGCATTCAGGTGCTCTCCGTTGAATACGTCGAGGTACTTGAGCGAGTCATAGACCCAGTCCTTATTCCATTCTTCCGTGATCTCGCCCGTGGCGATGTTAATTATGAAGAGGGACTGGCCCAGGTTTCGGGCGTACTCGAGGATGTCGCCAGTGCCGCCTTTTCCGCAGGGCGGCTGGCCGTTCCAGACCACGATGAGCACGTCAGAGGCGTGCACGACATAGCGCCCTACGGGCACATAGGCTTCCGTAGCCGGCCTCATGGTGTCTAAAATTTTTACCGAGCGGGCGCGCCCCAGGAGTATTTTAAACTCCTCATACGAGCTCCGGCCCGTGAAGTCCTTTTTATATTCTTCTTCCGGAAACGGGAGAATGACCTCTAGCTTAGGCTTATATTCCGGGTCCGCCTTCGCCCAGTCCAGCACTTCCCAGGCAACGATACGGTCGGACCCCTCGGCGAGGGGTGAAATTACCACAAACGTGTGCGGCGAGTTATGCAGGTTTTCCGTGAGCCACTTGTCCAGTGTATCGAGGATCTGGCGCATACAGTCGCTCACCAGGATCGCCTGCGAGTCGGTCAGTTTCCGGTGGCCGGTGACGCCGATGCGGATGGTGGCCGGGATGCGGGAATCCTTCAGGATATCCCGGTTCGGCGCGGCCATGGCCTGCCGTTCGATAAGGGTCTGCGAAGCGCACATGGGGATCGTCAGCGGTACTACCGCCTATGCTGTAGATTCACCGTTGCCCTATTATAGGTTGCCATGGCGGGCCTTAATCGGCGAGCTTGCCAGTATCCTTGTCCACCGTCATCATGACGTTGATGGAGGCGTTCTCGGCGCCCTGGCTATACTTGACGAGGTCGTAGCTGAAGGCTTTCCACGTCCCGATCTTTCCCTGGCCCCCGAAGTTTCGGGCCGCGAAGTCGGCTTCCAGGAGCGACCGGTCCGTGCTCGCTCCCAGGTAGAGCACGTCACCCTCTTTAAAAGTATAATTCGTCGAGAATTGCACATAGCCGTCCTCATTGGTGACGTCGGATAAGTGCTGGTCGCCGATGTCCGCCGCATGCGGAATGCAGGATAAGAAATAGACGGTGACGCCGGGGACGGAATCTCCCGTTGCATTGATCACATGCACGACGGCGTCGACCTTCGTTGGCTGAGGCTTATTGCCATCGAACCAGGGGCAGATACAGCCATTGATAGCCAGGCAGGCGGCCACGATCACGATCACCAGGGTCCAGCGACTAGTAATAAACGAGTTCAACCTCAATGCCTCCATGACTTAACTTAATATTACTAATGATGACGATTTTATTTAACGATTACTTATCAAGCGAAAAAAATTACGGACAGGGCTTAAGCCCTGCCCATGCACTTCTTTACACTACCTATGGCTTATATATCAATATGTTGCCCCACGTGGTCAGCTGTGTCGGGTCGGCATCGTTGGCGGCGCCCGGCTGGTTATCGTAGACCACCGCGCCAGTCGTCGAGTCCCAGATCTTGATCCGGAACTTATCCGCCGGCGGGTTCCACTGATTATTGTTCCCCGAATCGATGGTGCTGAGGACAAATTTATAGGTCTTCGAGCCATTGCCGATGAACTTGCCCGTACCCTGGTATATGGCCTTAGAGCCCGAGACGACGAGCCAGTCATAGCTGGACGACTGGAACCACGGGTCGAGTCCGTTCAGTATCATGAATTCGGTGATACCCTGGAGCGTGGTGACTTTTTTCACCGTTACGTAGGCCGAGGCGAATCCAAAGGCGGCCGGGCCGCTCTTGGCCGGTTTCCAGGCATAGGCGCCCGCGGGCGAATTGAAGCCGCCGACGCCGATGACCGCGCCGGCATTGGGATCGTAGATGACGACGAAGTCGAAGGTCGTCGAGTTCTTGTTCCCGGCCTTATCGGTCACATTCAGGCCGATGGTGTATGTTCCGGGTGCCGTGAACCTGTGCGTGCCGTTGACAACCATTTTCACGTTGTCGATGGTGGCCGCGGTATCGGGCGACCCGTCATCCCAGCTCCACGTGGCGCTTGCCAGCCCGCTGGTATCGGTGAACGTATCATTGACCGTTATCGTTGAGTTTATGGGCAGCGGGACCGTGGGCGTCTTTATCGTTCCCAGCACGGGGGGTAGCATGTCGACGTAGATGTTATCGTTGACCGTCAAAGTCTGCGTATTACCGGCCTTATCCTGAGCCGTCACGGTGACGGAGCCATTGTTCCAGTCTCCCGGCACGGGCGACGGTACTGTCTTCGTGATGGTCGACGCACTGACGCCCGACGTCGGGTCGAAATTGTTGAAGGTCATGGTGACCGACTTGTTAATCCACGTTTTATCCGCGGGCGTCCGCCCGAGATATGTGATCACAGGGCACGTCTTGTCGACGGATATCGTCGGGAGCGCCTTGGCCGCTTCCGTATTGCCTTCTCCGTCCACGGCCCAGTATTTGACCGTCGTCTTGCCGTCCGAGGTTATATTGATGGTTGCAGTGCTGCCCGCGACCTGTACGGTGTCCCCATCGTTCAGGCTATAGCAGATGTGATCGACCGTCGACCCCCCGGTATCCGAAGACGATAATTGGACGGTGACATTACTGTTATACCAGCCATTATTACCATTCGGCGAAGCCGGCGATATGGCATATGAGGTAGACGGTGGCGTCTTATCGTTTGATCCGCTGGCCATGATCCATACGGGATCGCTGCTCGGGCTCCCGAGCTCGGCTTTCACCGGATCGCTCAGCGTGATGGTGAAGGCCTTCGTGTCCAATGACGTCGGATTATTGATGGTCAGGTATAGGCTCTGCTTCGACCCCGTGCCAAAGTCCAGGGTGACCGGCGCATACACCGGCTGGTCTTTCCACGTGAAATCCTTACCATAGACGGCCGTGCCGTTTATCAGGTTGACGTTGACCTTTATGTCATCCTGGGAATTGCCCCACCGGTTTGCCAGCACATCGACCTTTACGATTCCGGCCCCGTTGGTCACCGTATAGCCGTTGACCGCGAATCTGACCGTGGAATAGTCGCTATCCAATATCGTTACGGTCGTCGACGGCTCGCCAATGGCCACATTATCCATCGATGAAAGGCGGATATTGAAGTTCTTATTGTTACCCGGGATATTATCGTCCAGGATCGTGACCGGAATGGATAACTGATTCCTGGCGCCCTGTTTTTGGAAAGTCAGCGTGCCGGTATTAAGATTATAATCGATCCCCGATATTGCCGCCAGATCTCCCGAGCCACTCAGGGCCTCGTATTTAACCGTGACATTCTTGCCATCCAGTACGCTCGGATCCCAGTTAGCATCGACGACCACATTTAGCGACTTCGAATTCTCATCGACCTGGTAGGTCTGCTGCTCGAAGGAGATGCTCGCGTTCGGCGTCGACGGTATCGATGGTATATTGCCATTGGTCAGGTCCATCAGGGTGGCATAGGCATCGACGATGCCCGCGCCGTAGTACGCGCTCGCCTGGGGCGTATAGCCGGCGGGCTTTCGGGCATTATCCATCAAGAGCTCCTTGACCTGGGAAGGCTTGAGCGATGGGTTGATCTGCAGCATCAGGGCCGCGACCGCGGCCACCTCGGGCGTCGCCATTGACGTCCCCCGATCGACCATATAGTAATTCGAATAGTTGGTCAGTGGGCTGTCCACGCCATTATTCAAGACGGGCTTTGCAGCAATGACCGTTTCGCCGACGCCCATGATGTCAGGCTTTGCCACGGCATGCGGCGCGGGACCGTGGGAGCTGAAGAATGACACGGTATCATTCCGGGCCACCGAGCCGACCGTGATGGCCGAGGGCGCATCTGCTGGCGCCTCAACCGTACCGGTGGGGCCGGTATTGCCCGCTGATATGACGACGACGATACCCTTCTGGATCGCATTCTCCACGTATTGCGTGAAGAGCGGATCGGGCACGCCTGAATTCAAGGACATTGAGATGATGTCCGGTAATCTCCCGCCGGGCATCTTCGACTTATTGGTGGCGTAGTCCAGGGCCATTTCGACGATCGAGGAGGGCGCATCGCCCGTCGCGCCCGCGACCTTGAAGCACATTAGATTGGCCCCTGTAGCGATGCCTTTAAAGGGTCCGCGCATCGCGGTATAATTCGGGTCATTCTTCGCCAGATTCTCGTATCCATTAATGGTTCTCAAATAGATGCCGGGGCCCCCCGTGGCATTCATCGAAGATACGCCGCTTCCCGCGATCTCGCTGGCGATGAACGTGCCGTGCCCGTTATTATCCTTAGCGATCGTCCCCGGATCACCGGTCATAACGGTGAAATCTCGTTCCAGCACGACCTTACCCTTGAGGTCCGGGTGCGTATCGTCGACGCCCGTGTCTATGATGCATATATTAATGCCACTGCCATCGATGGTCCCGTATTTTTGGTTGAGATTGGCGTCCGTCCAGATGTTCCGGACGTCCGTCTGGTTGACCACCTGGTCCATGGAGATGTGGACAGGATAGTCCTTCGTCATGGATTTTACGCCTGGCACACTGGCCACCTGGCCGACCGCACTATCCGGTATTCTTACCGCCATGGCGTCGACCAGCGTGTAGGTGTATACGACCTCTCCTCCGGAGGCTTTCACCTGGAGGGCCACTTGATCGTGGGCAGTCTGCGATCCGGCCTGCGGCATATCGTCAAAGGCCACGACATAGGTCGATAGCGATTGCGTATAAACGGCGCTCACGCCGGCTCCATCATTCACCTGCCGGGCCAGAGATACCTGCGTTGACAACACGATGGTTGCCGCCAGGAATAGAATAAGCAGGGAACGAAGACTTAAGGGAGATCGCTTACCAGGTCTACCATTTATAATTCCTTTACCTGCCCGATTGTTATCGACCCTATTATCAGTCTTTATGCCGGTCATCGGACTCACCTCACTGTGTTGCCACATAGCTGTACACCTCCGAGCTGACGATATTGCCATTCTGCAATATATCGAGCTGAACGCTGTAAGATCCGTGCGACGCCAAAGGCCTCGCGCAGTTGAAAGTCGCCTGGATTAAATTATCCTGGACGGGCTGGACGTTCACGCTATAGCTATCGGCGGGAACCGGGTTCCACTGCGAATCGTAGAGCGTCCATTGCGTCGTTAGGCCGCTGGCGGGGAGGCTCGTATAAAGAGTAAACGGGCCGCTATCCGACACGGGATCCGTCGGGCCTATGATCATCCCCGGCCGCACGTTAACGTCCAGCGGGTCGCTCGTCGCAAAGCCTATCCGGTACGTCAGGTCCTTCAAGACTTCGATGCTGGGCGTATAGATCCCCGGCGTCTTGTAGACATGGGATGCCCCCTGGAGTGGCCCTATATGGACGATCCCATTAACATCCGGATGGGTCGATGCACTCGTGTCCACGTCGCCCCAATGGTATATCACCTGGACTTCGGTGGTATTGGGCAGGTTTGTCGGTATGTCAACGCTGGCATCAATTTCCTCGTTCACGGCCGCGTCGTGGGAACCAAAGGCCTTTCCGCCTTTAATGATCTGCGCCCCGTTGGCCGACACGTCCATTCCCTTCTGGACGCAGGCCATCGCCGGGTAGTTCCACGATGCGATCATGGTATCCGTAGACATATTTATAGTGCCATCCTGTTTTTCGAGCCAGAACG
>NZ_DATJPM010000036.1 GCF_035506375.1 Methanocella sp. | reverse complement strand
CGGCGAGGCCGTGCATAAGCTCCTGCTGGGCGCCGGCATCACGGTCATCGAAGGCCTGGACTTCCGGAAGATAGAGCCGGGTAGGTACACGCTGGCGTGTCTTCCGCTAAAAATAAGGGACGGGGACGGAGCCCCCGCCAGGGCGTTCTTGATAAAGGATTAAGCTTTGGTCTTGATGTCTACTACGGTGATGTCGAAGACCAGCGTCTTTCCAGCCAGCGGACTGTTGTAGTCGAGAGTCACCGTATCGTTATTGGGGTTGTAATTGATCGAATACGGCGCCTTGGGCGAGATCTTGCTCATGTACACGACCTTTGACGTATTATTCGCAGGTCCGGCCGCCGCGATGTACACGTATTCGTCGTTGAAGGAGATGATCTCGCCGACATACAGGCTCAAGTTCGTGTTGTTGGCCGTCAGTGTCTCCACGGGCACAGTCTTGACATTAGAAGCGTTATAATCGCCGTATGCTTTTTCCGGCGGGATCGTGACATTCGTCTTCGTCTCGTTAAGCTTCATGCCTGTGACGGCATCTTCAAAGCCCTTTATTGTGGTGTTCGCGCCTACGACAAAGGAGAAGGGCGCGTATGCCCTGGCGGGATTATATATCCCGCTCGCCTGCGCGACCGTGGCGTTCGACGTATCGAAGACGGTACCGTTCGTGTACCGGCCGATATAGTCTACCGAGACCGTGTCCCCCGTCTTGACGACCTTTTCGGAAGACGTGCACCCCAGGACGAGCGCCGACAGGATAACGGCTATGAATACTAACTTTATTTTACTCTCCATAAGAATTACCTGGCCTTGATGTTCTACTGTATGCTGCGGTATTTAAATAAATATATGCTGGTCCCTCAGCGGCTATTTAGTGGACGTTATCTTGATAATGTCATTATTCTGCAGCTCGTACTTATCGCCCAGCCTCATCTTGGTGCGGGCGTTGATGCCGAAGAGGAACGACTCGCCGATCTGCGTGTGCACCCGGAAGGCGAGGTCCCGGGCCGTGGAGCCCTTCTTTATCAAGAAAGCGTCGGGCAGCACGTTTCCGCTCTTGTCGGTGAACTTGCTCTCGTCCTCCACCGGGTAGGCGACAATGTATCCCAGCAGGCCGAAGACGACCTCGTTGAGGCACTTCTGGATGCCCGTGCCGTCGTTCTTCTTTAAGAAATCGCGCATCTTTTCCAGCGCTCCCTTCTGGGCGGAATTAAGCTTATCGGCGTTCTTGACCGTGAAGTCCTTATCGCCCGGTAAATAATCGATAAAGCCGTGCGAAGCCGCATTCCTCAGCGCCAGCTCGATCCCGGCGCTGCACGTGATGACGCGGTAGCCGTCCTTCTCGAGCCCCTTGAGCTTCTCCAGGTTCTGGGGCGGGGCGATGTCGGCCTTGTTGGCGGCGATGACCAGCGGCTTGCTGATCTTTCTCAAAAAGTCGGAAAGCTCGATCATCTCGGGCTCTGTCCAGTTCACGATGTGCTTGTCGGCGAGCCCCGTCTCCAGCAGCGCCTGCTTTGCCATGACCCCGTCGATGCCCAGGCCGGCGAACTGCTCGGCGATGACGTCCTCAATCTTCTCGCCCGATGCGGACGCCTTCCGGGACAGCTTGACCCAGTTCTTGTGGAGGATGCCGAACATCCACATGGTGATCTCGGTCTCCAGGAATTTGACGTCGTCCAGCGGGTCGTGCGTGCCCGCCGGAACGACGTTACCCTCGATGTCCGTGCCGCCGCTGGCGTCGATGACGTGAATAATGGCCTGTGCCTGGCGCATGTCGTCCAGAAAAGCGTTGCCCAGGCCTTTGCCCTTGTGCGCCTCGGGCACCAGCCCGGCCACGTCCAGCAATTCCACGGCGATGAAGCGCTCGCCGTTCGAACATTTTGGGCAGTCCAGGTGCAGCTCTTTGCAGGGGCACTTCGACCTGACATACGAGACGCCCAGGTTCGGCTTGATGGTCGTAAAAGGATAGTTCGCTATCTCGACGTCCGCGAGCGTAGCGGCCTTGAAAAAGGTGGACTTGCCGCAGTTCGGCTTCCCGGCCAGCGCTATGAGTATGGACATGATAAACACAACTTCTATTTTGGAATACTATGAAGGCGGGGAATATTTATCGTTTTTCCCAGATGTCGTAAAGACTGTTCAATAACCTGTATCCCTTCTCGGTGATCAGGTAGTCGCCGCCCTCGTGGCGCTGTATGGCCAGTCCCGCCTTTTGCAGCTTTTGCAGGTGGAATAGCAGGTTGCCCGCACGCAGGCCGGTCAGCTTCGACAGTGAGGAGAACGTCCCGGGCCTGTAATATAACGACTTCAGGATCCGCAGCCTGGTCTCATTCGATATCGGCTCGATGAATTCGGACACGACGCCGTCCTCGGGCAGCACCGATATGTCCTGGGCTTCGCGTATGCCTGTGTCGTATATGTTCAGGTCTTTCATGAGGCTGACCTGGCCCTCGTAGAGGCCGTACGCCTCAGACAGGCAGACCTTGCACCGCTTATATGGCGCCCCGGCCTTGATCTGGTCCAGCTTCGACTTATTATCTAATACCGTTTCCTGCAAGACGTCGCCATGGCCGAGCACACCGGCGTTGCTCAGCAGGATCCCGGTAAACTTATCCTTGCATACGTCACGCATCTCACATTGCCTGACCATGTGGTTATCGAGGCCGTCCTGCACGCTTTTCGCCATGTGGCCGATAAAGGCATTGGTGAGGTCTTTCCGGGAACTGGCCTGTATGAACTCCAGCTGCTGCTTATTGGACTGCTCGATGAACCGCCTTAAGTCATTTTGCACTTCCGTCAGCTTCGCTTTGATCTCCCCGAGTTCCTGGTCCGCCGGGTCGAACTTTTTCTTCATCGCACGTTCCTCGTCATTGGAGCTATATATTACTGTGGTATTATGACCTTTAAGGTCATTTGAATGACCAATTGTATATTTTAATGACGCTCAAGTATATTATTCTATAGCCCACAATTACACTTCAGGTGATTTCACATGGTCAAATTAACAGGCGATATTAAGGAAGCATTCGGCACAGTCAAGTCGTTCCCCATCGCGACCGCCTCTAAGTCCGGCGAGCCCAACGTGACCCCCCACGGTTTCGTGATGCTGATGGATGACGAGACCATCTGGATCGGCGATGTATTCATGAAGAATACGCTTAAGAACGTTACCGAGAACCCGAAGGCATCGATTTTCCTGCACGGTCCCGAGACGAAGGGCTGCTACCAGATCAAGGGCAACATCACAGTAAAATCGAGCGGCCCCGAATACGAGAAGCTGAACGAGATCGTCAAGGCTAAAATGCCGAACGCCAGGGCCAAGAATTTGCTCATCATGAAGATCAGCGGCGTCTACCAGTGCGCTCCAGGCCCCAAGGCCGGCGAAAAGATACTGTAGACCATTATTTTCATTTTTTGCTGTGTTGAATAATAGATGTTTACTGTCTGTATTACCCATTTTAAGCCTGCGAATCTTGCTAAGTCCGCGAAGACGTTTCGAGCGCGAAGGCCGCGAAGACTTTATTAAAGAAATTGCTTTGTTGAATATGCCTTTTTAAGTCTCGGAGTGTACGGAGGCACTATTTTTCACCACAAAGGCACGAAGAGCACGGAGACTCACAAAGTCTTTTTTATAATTAAGAGACAAAGGGCACAAAGCCGCTTTTTGAACTTCTAAGATACAGGATATGAAGGCGCAGGGGCAAAAAGTGCTCTTGCTCATTCCACTGTGTCTTTGTATCCTTCGTGCCCTGATCGCCAATGAACCAGCTTAGTGTACTTTGTAACTTAATCTAAAAAGAAAACTTTGTGAGCCTCCGTGCCATCGTGCCTTTGTGGTGAAAAATAGTGCCCTCCGTCTCTTATAAAACTTAAAATACGGGAGTAATTCAACACATCAAATTTTTTAAAAATTAACTAGTTTAGTAAGCATTTACTAATTAACAAAACTTGACTTATTCAACACAGCAGAAAAATCTAAATTATTTTTTGTGCCGCCTGGTGATATAATTAACAATTAGTGCTGCTTGGTGTAAACTTGGTGTGGTTGAAACATTAGTGTTTACAAGCGGCACCAGGGTTACACCAGGCTCACCAAAATATTATATAATCACCAGGCGGCACCAACACATTTTTATATTCATCTTCGTGCAGCTTTAGGCTGGCTTCGAGTCGCTTCGTGGCATAAACAGTCTTAGTTCATTCGTTTATTGTTTAGAGGAGCCTGATCGAGTAACGAAACTGTTTTATCGACGGAGCCCGATTATTCTTCATTCCATGATTATACCTGAAAACGAGCGCTCCACGGAGCCCATGAAGGGCGAGCGTGTCCTGAGCCACCCGGACATGCTGCGGGCCAATGAATGGATATTATCCGACGCGTACGAGGCGCCGAAAAAGGATTTTTGCGTCTTCGTCCCCTGCGCCAAGGTAAAGCCCTATCACCTGAGCCCCTCTCACAAGATGTACGACCGCATCATCTTCAGCATACTGACGCCGGAAGAGACCCACATCGTCACCTTCGGCACGTGCGGCATTACGCCTAGAGAGCTGGACGAGGAGTATCCATTTATGGACTATGAGTTCATGCTCGGGCGGTGCAACGTGGCCTCGGTCAAGGACGAGTTCGTCCGGAATGAGAGTAAAAAGCTCGCCGGGTTCCTGGAGAAAACGCGCGATAATTATAACCATCGTGTCGCCTATTGCATCGGCGACTTCCGCCGGGCCATGGAGAAGGCGCTGACGATGACCGACGTTAAAGTCGAGGTCGTGCCCAGGCCGGAAACGCTGGAGGCCAGCGTCCAGCCCAACAAGCCCTTTAAGTTCGGCAGCCTGTCGCGACGTCCCTATCTACAGGACCTGAGCAACGCGCTGACCTCGTTAAAAGGCGTCGGGCCGCGGACCGTGGGTGTGACGGAACAGTCGCTCAACGATACCGACTGGTACTTAATTTAGATATTTTAACTGTGTTAAATAATAGCTGTTGTCTGTATTGATGACCCATATTAAGTCCGCGAAGTACACGACATACAAGGCTTATTCAACACATCAGATATTTTTAACCCAGACGACCCGGTGCTTGCCCGGGCCCGTGTAGTCTTTAACGCAAGGCATGCCATTGACGATGACCGGGTTCTCTCCTGAGGCCGTTTCGAAGCCCATGGCCTTATAAAAGCGGTTACAGTTGTTGTTCTCGGGCCGGCTGTGCGTCGTGATCCTCTTACACCCCATCTTTTTGGCCTCGGCCTGGAACTGGCTGAACATGCGACGGCCGATGCCGTTGCCTCTCAGGCGGGGAGCGACCTGGATCAGGTGAATCAGGGCCTCATCCGGCCTGGATCCTGACCGGAATCCCAGGAGATAGCCGATCATCTCGCCCCGGTCCTCGGCGATGAAGCAAGTGCTCCGGAAATGTTCCGTAAAAATATGATAGATCGACTCCCGCTCGATGACGATATCGGCCCAGTCCTTCGATTTGTCGGAGATATCGACGAAGTCGGCGGGAAAAGCGTTCCTCACAAGCATTCTTGTCCCTTTCTCTACAAATATAGGCACGGTCGAAAATATAAATAACCTTGCCATCATATAGATAACGGGTGCGGCTATGAAGGACTATCTCTATTCCGATTATCTGGGGCTGTATGTGACCGTTGAGTTCGAAGGTAACACGATAAAAAGCCTGGAAATGACCTCGAAAAAACCGGGCTTTAAGCCTACAGGCTCAAAGGTCATTCGCTCCCTCGCAGCATATTTTAAGAATGGCAAAGGCGACTTCTCCGGCTATGAGCTCGGCCTGGAAGGCATGACGCCGTTCCAGCGCTCCGTACTCCAGACAATTTTTAAAATACCGGCCGGCGAGACCATGACCTACGCCGAGGTGGCGGAGGCCGCGGGAAAGCCAGGCGCTGCCCGGGCCGTCGGCAACGTCATGGCCTGCAATCCTATCCCGCTTATATTGCCCTGCCACCGTGTCGTTGCGTCCAACGGCCTCGGCGGATTCACCGGGGGCCTTGAAGTCAAGCGCAAGCTGCTTAAGCTCGAAGGCGCCCTCTGACCACGAAGAGCACGGCGGTTCTTATCTACTGATTGATATTGGATTATCATCGATAAAAATAATTATAATCGCCCACTGCACACCCCAGATATGATCGGGGCATGCGCCAGATATGGAGTCAAAGTGTCCCTGGACCAGGCCAAAGATGAAATGCTGATGTCATCTTAGAAAGCCGCGTTAAAACCCGCAGTTGCTTGCCCGTCGGGGCTTCGTAGACCGTGAAAAACACCTGTCTATATTTTTATATAAGTATTTTTAATATAATTAATCGGTGTCCTACCATGAAGCGTGCTTATATCGCCGCATTTCTCCTTATCGCCTGCGCAGTCGCCATGGCAGGCTGCGCGTCTCAGGCCGAGTACCTGAAGAATGCCACCCTGGGCGGCAATTTCTACAATTATAACAACGTCCATTACTGGAAAGACAGCATCACAATGAACGCCAGCGGCGTGAGCTCCCGCTGGAACATGACTGTCTACGTCAAGAACGATACGCTTAACGGCGCTCCCGTACGATATATGCAAATCGTTACCGAGGGTAATGGCATGAACATCACCTACGACGTCTGGAGTGACCCGAAGAACTACAGCGTCGTGAAGATGCATGGAAAAGGCACCATCGGCGACTATTACCAGGATAAGGATACTTCGACTCTGCAGATCGGCACGCTGCCCGACGTGGGGCTGAGCTACTATTTCGTGCCTTTCTGGCCCGTTAAAAATATCACGGCACGGACGCCGGACGGCAATACGATACCGATCACCGTCTACTCCGCATCCGATAATAAAGGGCTGACAGTCGCGTACTGGATGTGCCCCTACGTGCCCGTGCCTATGAAAGTGGAAGTCTCCGACCAGAACGTCTGGCTCACCGAGACGCTGGTCGGCTACGGATAAAAATAAGGTTTTTACGCTTTTTTTAGGATTATAAGTTTTTATCTGCTAAATGTTCCCGGTTTTCTCCGTCAGTGGTTCCGCGTTTGTTATGTGGTCGTTTGTCCTTTGTTCGTGTGGTTCGCTGATTTGTCCGGTTTTTCAACACTAAAACACGAATTCTTTTATACCCCACGTAAGAGCACGAATTGCACCAAGATGGATGCTTTCCCTTCAAAACACTAAACAATCTCCCGAATGCGCGAACCTCTCTAATTTAATTGAAACACTAGAGAAAGCATTAATTTCATGCCGTTCTCGTGGTTCAATCCTTTAGCGCTTTAGTGCCATTGGAGAGGTTGTTTCGTGTTTTAAGCGCCAGGCATGGAACTTAGTGATTTTCGTGCCCTTACGTGGGATATAAAAGAATTCGTGTTTTCGTGTTGAAAAACCGACGGGCAGTACGAAAGTGGAAAACAGGGCAGAGGACCACTAAACAAACACGGAACTACTATCCGTGTCTCCATGGTAGGGAGACTTTGAGAAAGCATATCTGGCAAGCGATATTAATAGTTACTACCCTAAAAACGCGTAAGAGTTAAAAATTAAAGAAACTCCCAGCGCTTTATGGACTGGTCCCTGCTGCCGGAGAGTACGAAGCGGCCATCGGGAGACATGGCCAGGGCGTTGATCGTGTCGTCGTGGGCCTGGATGGTCTGGAGGCACTGCCCCGACTCCAGCTCCCATATTTTTAAAAGCTTATCGGCGCCCGCGGAGACGGCATATTTACCGTTGGGCGTGAATGCGACGGCCTTCACATGGTCCATGTGGCCTTTTAGCGTCTTGAGGCACTCCCCGGTCTCGACGTCCCAGTACTTGACCGTCATGTCGCCGCTGCCCGACAGAAGGCGGCCGCCGTGGGCCGCGATTGCATAGACATAGCCTTCGTGGCCATCGAAGGAGCGTAAGTATTTTCCGGTCTTCGCCTCGTGCAGGGCGATAGACCTGTCCCAGCTCCCCGATACAACCCGGTCGCCTGCGAAAGCGACAGAGCTTACAACGTTGTTATGGCCGGCTATTTTTTGGATCGTATCACCGGTCTCCAGGTCGATATAACGGACCGTCTTATCGCCGCAGCCCGCGAGGGCATAGCGCCTGTCGGCCGAAATGGCGACCGATCGGACATAATAGTCGAAGCCGCGGATGATGTGCTTACGGACGCCCATCTTCAGGTCCCAGACGCGCAGCGTATTATCCCAGCTTCCGGAGACAGCCGTATCATTACCGGCATAGGCGACGGCGCTCACGTCGTTGACATGGCCCTCGAAGCCGTGGATCTGCGCGCCCTTCTCCAGATCCCAGAGGCGCATGACCATGTCGGTACCGCCCGATAAAGCCGACTTGCCATCGGGCGATACGGCGAGCGCCAGTACCGGGCCTTCCTGGCCATGGTAGGTGCGGTATAGAGCGACGACCTCTTTTTCCGTCGATGCTTCTTCCTCTTTACTGGTGAGGGGACAATTCGTATCGTCGGTGCAGTCCCCGAGGAAGCCGCATTCATCAGGGGAGCATTTTTCATCCGGGGTGTCATTCATGATAATCAGTTTATTTTTATTTTGCTACTTTAAATACTTCAGCATGGGTACGCTGCATAGCCTTTTATAGGGCAACGTAGATTTTCCCTATTATGCCAGTGGTCGACGTATATATGTGGTCCGGCCGCACGCCGGAGCAGAAGAAGAGCATCATTAAAGGCATCACCGACGTCTTCGTCAAGGAGGGCGTCCCGGCCGGCGCGGTCACCGTCATTCTCCACGATATCCCGAAGGAGAACTGGGGCACGGCCGGCAAGTGCGCCGACGAGGCATAGCATGCGGATGCTCTGCTGGAACGTGAATGGCCTGCGGTCAGTCCTTAAGAAGGGCTTCATCGACTGGCTCGGCCGGGAGGATGCCGACATCGTCTGTGTCCAGGAAACGAAGGCCGGGTCCGTGCAATTGCCTCTCGAGATCACGGGAGCACCTGGCTATCATTTCTACTGCACGTCCCCGCTCGAAAAGAAAGGCTATAGCGGGGTCGCGCTCTTTACGAAGAAAGCGCCAAAAAGCGTCAGCTATGGCTTCGGGATCGAAAAATATGATAGCGAAGGCCGTACCATCATCGCCGACTACGGAAATTTCGTGTTGCTGAACATCTATTTCCCCAACGGCAAGATGTCTCAGGAGCGGCTGGACTATAAGATGGGGTTCTACGATGCCTTCCTGGATTACGTGGATAAGCTGAAGGCCGCCGGAAGAAAGATCGTCGTCTGCGGCGACGTGAACACGGCCCATACAGAGCTCGACATCGCCCGCCCTAAAGAGAACTCGAAGAAGTCGGGGTTTCTGCCCATGGAGCGCGCATGGATGGACAGGTTCGAGGAGCATGGCTTCATTGATACTTTTCGTATCTTCGAAAAAGAAGGCGGACACTACACCTACTGGGACACTTTCACGAAAGCCCGGGAAAGGAACGTCGGGTGGCGCATCGATTATTTTTATATAAGCGAAAACTTAAGGAATGACCTGAAGGACGCGTTCATAGAATCGGACGTCATGGGCTCCGATCATTGCCCTGTCGGGATCGACCTGAACGTATAGGCGGCAAGTAGCGCTTACCCTGGACGAACTCTTGTGCCCCTTTTTTCTTGGTATTCTTTAGATTTTTGATACGGCCGTCGCCATGGGGGTTCTCGATCGTCGAAAGACTTATACCCGCTAAGGTATAACTAAACAAAGTCACTTTCGACGCTTTAATTCTAAAAAAGGCAGGTCATTTTATGAGGGACATTGAGCCCATCAGGGCGGCGCTTGAAAAATTCACGCAGGAAATTGAAAAAGAGCATTACGATAACCTTTCGGGCCAGAAAGAGGACATGAACACCTCGGCCATATATAGCAAGTATAACGGTATTTTTACCGACGAGACGCTGGTCGAGGAAGTGAAGAACAGGCGCGTATATCAGCGTGGCCCCGACCGGATGCGGATGAACTACCTGTATTCTCTTATATTATCGAGTTACATGGCCCGCACGACCACCGAGCTGGCGGATAAGATCAGCACCATGGAGACTAAGAGGGAGGTCGATGTGGACGGGAAGAAGATACCGTTCCGCTACTCGGCCGTAACGCTGGCGAACGAGCCGGACCACAACAAGCGAGAGGCCATTGAAAGAGCGAGGGACCCGGTGTTCGAGGAGATCAACCCGATGCGCCTCGAAGTCCTGAACAAGGACCATGAGCTGGCTAAGACTCTGGGCTACGAGAACTATGTGGAAATGTGCGAGGATGCCAGCGGCATCGACCTTTATGGCCTGGAAAAGCAGATGCGGAACGTCCTGAGCCGCACGGACCGGCTCTACTCGCGCTACTTCAAGCTTGCCTGCAGCAACATCCTGAAGCTCAGCCCGTCCGACGTGAGAAAGCACGATATCGGCTTCCTGTTCCGGGCAAAGGACTTCGACGGTATGTTCGGCCAGGACAATATGATGAAGGCGATGAACACGACTCTGGACGGCATCGGCCTTCCCCTGAGCGAAAACCCGAATATCCACCTGGACACGGAGGTACGGGAAAAGAAGACCCCCCGCGCCTTCTGCTCAACGGTCCGGGTGCCCGACCAGATCATGCTGTGTATCATGCCGAAGGGCGGGCTGGACGACTACAGGGCGCTGTTCCACGAGATGGGACATTCCCAGCACTTCAGTAACGTGAGCCCCGACATGCCCTTCGAGTTCAAGTACCTGGGCGATAACTCGGTCACCGAAGGCTTCGCCTTCCTCTTCGAGCACCTGGTGGCAGATAAGGCCTGGCTGATGGAGACGATGGGCCTCGCCGAGAACAATGCCCTGGACGTCGCTCAGTTCCTGAATTTCCAGACGCTGTACATGGTCCGCCGCTACGCGGCCAAGCTCATCTATGAACTGCAATTACATTCGGGCGCGAAGGAGCCCGAAAAGCTGTACGCGAACATACTCGAGGACGCGCTCAAGTTTAAGCACCCCGAGATGCATTACCTGTACGACGTCGACCCGGGCTTTTACGCGGCGAACTACCTGCGCGCCTGGATGTTCGAAGTTCAGTTTAGGGCCGTGCTGGACGACCAGTTCGGCAGCACGTGGTGGAAAGAGAAGGAGTGCGGAAAATATTTGAAAGAGATGTGGAGCACCGGCCAGAAGTTCACGGCGGACCAGCACGCGAAAGGCCTTGGGTACTTCGGCATAGACGAGTACCCGCTTATTAAAGAATTGGAGAAAAAACTGAGGTATTGATATGACTGATATTGTTCACCAGATACATGATTCTCTGAAGGAATTAATGGACATTCAAGCGGGCCAGAAAGCCCTGATCGTCCATGATGAGTATGCGCGGGAGGTTAGTAAACTAACGAAGAAGGCCCTGGAACTGGAGGGTGTGAAGGTCTTCACCTATAAGCTGTCCGAAGAGCAGCGGCCGTTGAAGGACACGCCCGAAGATCTGCGGGAGCTGATCGATAAGATCAAGCCGGATTTATTTTTTAATCAGCTGGAGGGCTTTGCCGAGGAAACGCCTTTCCGCATCTCCCTGCACCACGAGGAATCCCAGTTCGGCGCTAAAGTCGGCCACTCGCCCGGCGTCGATATGGGCATGTTCGAGCACCCCATGACGGCCGACTTTAAGACCATGAAGCAGAGGGCCGAGGCGCTGAAGAATAAGTTCAAGAGCGTTAAGTCGGTCAGGCTGACCACGCCGGCCGGTACGGACCTGAGCTTCAGCATCGATGGTCGCGACTTCAACGACGACATCACCATCCAGCCCGGGCACATGGGCAACCTGCCCGCCGGCGAGATCTGGTGCGCGCCCGTCGAGAGGAGCATGAACGGGCTCATAGTGGTCGACGGCAGCATCGGCGACCTGGGGCAGGTCAGGGAGCCCCTTTATATGACCGTCAAGGATGGCTTTGTAACGGAAGTTAAGTCGAAGGATCAAGTGCTTGAAAATCGCGTAAAGGAGCTTATCAAGGTGGACCGCGAAGCGTCGCTCGCCGGCGAGTTCGGCATCGGGCTGAACCCGAAGGCGCGGCTGACGGGTAACTTGCTCGAGGACGAGAAGGCGGGCCGGACGCTGCACATCGCCTTTGGTAACAACTCGGATATGCCGGGCGGGCAGAATAACTCGCAGACGCACCGGGACTTCCTGTTCAAGGCGCCGAGCATCATCACCGACTCCGGCGAAGTGCTGATGAAAGACGGCGAGTTCCAGGGATATTGATTTTTTATTTTTCTAATTGCAAAAAGGGGTTGAAATTTAATTTTATTTTATTAGTCTAGTGATACCTTTACCAATGTTTGACTCGTTGAAATTTATCAGGAATCCAAGCCTAAATCCACTTAGCCTTAGATATGTTAATAGTTGGGCTTTATGGACAGGTAATATTGTTTCAACATTTTTCAATTCAAGGACGATACAATCATTTACGAGCATATCCATTGTGTAATATTCGTCATACTCAATGCCGTCGTATATTATAGGTAATTTAACCTGCCGTCTTACGATA